>CAMWOF010000034.1 GCA_947175805.1 uncultured Clostridiaceae bacterium | reverse complement strand
GTATATATATCATCTCCAAGTGTGTATTCGGATAAATGCGATAGATTTAATATATTAGAAACGGACGTGGATAAGAATAACCGGTTAAATTATTATATACGGACAAAAATTATGGCGGAGGAAGCCCTGCAGACTTTCCAGAAGAAGGGGCTGCATGTAGTGATATTGCGTCCCAGAGGATTGATTGGAAAGGGAGATCCAAGCCTTATGCCCCGATTGATGCGGGCAAACGGCAAAATGGGGATTCCATTATTTAATAATGGCAGGAATCTTGTAGATATTACATGTGTGGAAAATGTAGCTTATGCGTGCTTTCTTGCCATGACAGCAGAGGACGTAGAGGGACAGGTGTTTAATATTACCAATGGAGAACCAAAGGAATTTCAGGTACTGCTAGAGCAGTTCTGTCATGCTGCAAATGAAAGGGCAAGATTCCTAAAGCTGCCGTTTTCGGTTATTTATGCAGCGGCCTGCGTTTTGGAGTGGATATATAAAACCTTCCGTTTAAAATCAGAGCCGGTGCTTACAAAATATACAGTCTGTACATTAGCATTTTCACAGACACTTGATATAGAGAAAGCAAAAGAAAAATTACATTATGAACCCCAAAAAACATTGGAGGAAGGAATCAGGGAATATGGAGACTGGTGGAGTGCCAATCGAAAGAATTAAATTATTTCAATGTGGATATTGTGTGAATCATCTGTCCCACATAGTTAAACATGAGAGAGATAAGCGGCTGGAGTTCCCTGCAATGGTTGTTTTAATCACCCATAAGAAATATGGAAATGTTTTGTTTGATACGGGATATTCAAAAAGGATTTATCAAAACGGTATCATATCTCTGATATATAATCTGCTGAATCCAACCCATGTGAAGGAGGCGGATACCATTCGTTACCGATTGCAACAGGAGGGAATCACAGCCATAGATAAGATTATTTTATCCCATGCTCATCCGGATCATATCGGCGGATTAAAGGATTTTCAGGGCTATGAGCTGATTGCGACAAAAGAAGTATGGGAAAGCATGGAACACATTCATATCAGTAATCTGGTATTTGGAAATCAGGTTCCGCACATAAACCAGAAGACACAAAGCAGGAAGACACAAGCATGTGGTGAGGGGATATGTAAAAGGGTAGCACAACCCACAAAAAATAAGCATTTTTTGTCAGATTACTTTTCTGAGATTTATGATTTGTTAGGCGACGGCAGTATCTGGGGGGTTCGACTGGACGGACACTGCAAGGGGCAGATGGGAATCTATATTGAGGCATTTCAGTTGCTTTTTGCTGCGGATAGCAGCTGGGGAAGTTTCTTTATGGAAAGGGCAGAGCAAATGCGGTGGATTCCAAGAAAAATACAGGCAGATTTTGACTCATATAAAGAGACGATACAAAGAATACAAAAATTGCAGCGGGAGCACAGAGAAATAAAGGTGATTTTCTCGCATGAGCCATTTGAGGAACGAACATATGAATAACAAGCTGGAAATTGCAAAACATTATTTATATTATAAAAAACTGCGGATGAAGAACCGGGAATGCTTAGAGCGGTATCAGCAAAGGAAAATTGATAAGCAGTTAGACTTTGTGACGAAAAATTCGCTGTTTTACAGGGATTATGCCGGAAAGGAGCTGGCGGCATTTCCGGAAATGAATAAAAAGATAATGATGGAGCATTTTAATGAATTAAATACGGTGGGAATTGACAGGGAATCAGCACTGACGCTTGCCATTGACTCAGAAAAATCCAGAAGTTTTTCGAAAACCCTGAATCACATTACGGTGGGCTTAAGCTCAGGTACATCGGATACGAGAGGTATATTTCTCGTGGCAGAGGAAGAAAAAAATCAGTGGGCGGGTTATATTTTATCCAAGGTCTTATATGGTTCTATTTTGCAAAAATACAAGGTGGCGTTTTTTATGCGCGCAAACAGCAACCTATATGAAGCGGTAAAATCAAACAATATCAGGTTTGAATTTTTTGATATTTATAAGCCCATTGCAGAAAATATTTCTGCCCTGCAGGAGCTTTGCCCGGACATTTTAGTAGGGCAGCCATCAGTGCTGCTGGAAATCTGTGACTATATAGAGAATAAGGGATTAAAGATTCGACCGAAAAAGGTTATATCTATTGCAGAGGTGTTGGAAGAGAGGGATTGCAGGCATATTTCCAGCGTGTTTCAGATAGAGCCGGTGCATCAGGTTTATCAATGTACAGAAGGATGTCTTGCCACCACATGTAAGTACGGAACCATTCATTTAAATGAAGATATTGTGTATATTGAAAAGGAATACATAGATGACAAGCGTTTTATCCCTGTCATTACAGATTTTACAAGGCGATCCCAGCCGATTATCCGCTATCGGCTGAATGACATTCTGGTCGAAAAGCAGGGAACTTGTCCCTGTGGCAGTTGTTTTACAGCATTGGAGCGGATCGAGGGGCGGGAGGATGATGTGTTTTTATTTGATACACAGGACGGACAGGTGGTAAAGGTATTTCCGGATTTTATCCGGCGTGTGGTGTTGTTTTCGGGGGAGGTTGAGAATTACAGGGTGCTACAGACAGAGTCCGGTGCATTAGAGATTTACATAAATGAGTCGGAGAAAATACAGGAGTTGATTAGACAGGAGTTTAATCGGTTAGCAAAGGACATGAAATTTCAATTACCGGACATATCCTTCTTTGCGTACAGCTATGACAGAAGCAAAAAATTAAAAAGGGTAGAGTCCAGAAGAAAAAAATAATAGGAGGAAAACAAATGAGAAATGTGGAGATAATCGGGTACGGAAAGTATTTACCTCAAAATACCATCAATATTGATGGACAGATAAGGTATCGGGCAGGAGAAGGAGAAACACAGCTTACGATGGCGATTCATGCAATCAGGCAGGCGCTGGAACAGGCACACATGGATATCTCCCAGATTGATTTAATTGTTGCGGCTTCGGCGGTGGATATTCAGCCCATCCCCTGTACAGCAGCACTGATTCATGAACAAATTGCAAAGGGCAGCGAAATTCCTGCAATGGATATAAATACCACATGTACAAGCTTTATTACGGCATTAGATACGATTTCATATTTGATTGAGGCGGGAAGATATCACAATGTGCTAATTGTTTCCAGTGAGCTGGCCTCTCTTGGGTTAAATCCGAACCAGAAGGAAAGCTTTGAGCTATTTAGTGATGCTGCTGCCGCTGTAATTGTCAGTAAGAGCAGGGATAGTCAGACAGGAATTTTATATGCGGTACAAAAAACGTGGTCGGAAGGGGCGCATGCAACGGAAATAAGAGGGGGATTGACAGGTTTTCATCCAAAGTATTATAGTGACAAAACCAGAGCAGAGTATATGTTTGACATGAAGGGCATAGAGGTGCTGTCTTTGGCGGCAAAAAAGCTACCCCTTATGTTTGAGGAGTGTTATCAGGAAAGCGGACTGTCAATGGAGGATATAGATATGGTAGTTCCACATCAGGCAAGTAAGGCACTGAGTATGGTTATGAAAAGATGTAAAATACCGGAGGGCAAGTATATAAACAAGGTGGGGCAGTTTGGCAATATGGTATCGGCTTCTGTTCCGGTAGCGATGATCGATGCCATTGAAAATGGAGAGATTAAAAAGGGTAATGTTGTAATGCTCTGTGGAACAGCCGCCGGTCTGACTACAAATATACTGGTAATGCGGTATTAAAGGGGGAACACAGGTGAAATTGCAGGAGCTTTTAAAGTACAATCCGATAACAATTCAGTGTCACGACAATCGGGATGCAGATGCTAATAATTTTTATCCGGTATCTATTGAGCAGGTAAAAGAATTTTTTATAGCTTGAAAACAATCAAACACAGCGTTTACATAGAATAAACATTGTCAGGGAAAGTTTTCTACTGTATAATAGCATGCAAATATAAAATATTTTATAGAAAGGAAGATAAATGTATGTTAAAGGGAAAAGTGGCAGTAGTAACAGGAGGAACAAGAGGGATTGGTTTTGAGATTGTGAGAAAATATCTTCAAAACGGTGCAAAGGTTGTGTTATTCGGTTCCCGTCAGGAATCTGTAGATACCGCATTGGACAAGCTTAAGGCAGAAAATGCAGCATGGGAAGTAGAGGGCAAATTTCCAAAGCTTACCGATGCGGTAGAGGTAGAAAAAGCAATTTTGGACGTAAAGGAAAAATTTGGCAGGATTGATATTCTGGTAAATAATGCCGGCATCTCCCAGAATACCAAATTATATGACTATACACCGGAGGAGTTTGACAAGGTGATTGACTTAAATGTGAAGGCAATTTTTTATGCGATTTTGCCGGCAGCCAAGATTATGAAGGAACAGGGAGGCGGCTGTATTATTAACACCAGCTCCATGGTAAGTATTTCGGGTCAGCCGGCAGGCGTAGGGTATCCTGCAAGTAAATTTGCAGTAAACGGTATGACGATTTCTCTGGCAAGAGAGCTGGGACCGGATCATATCCGTGTCAATGCGGTTGCGCCTGGTGTGACAAAGACGGATATGGTGGCATCACTGCCGGAGCAGGTTGTGCAGGCAATTTCCGCTAAGATTCCGATGGGAAGACCGGGTGAGCCGGAGGAGGTAGCATCGGCATTCCTTTATCTTGCCAGCGATTTAGCAAGCTATGTGACAGGGGAAATTCTGTCTGTTGACGGTGCGTGCAGATCATAGGGAAGATATTGTTTCCGGGGTTGCTTTCATTACAAAAGGGGGAAGCTTGATGTCTACAGCATTCAAGAGAGTTACAATAATATTGGCGGCAGTGATGCCGTTGGTTACAGCGCTTGCGTTATATCTGATTTCCAGAGCATCTATTATGTACGGCATGAAGAGTGCCATTAGTATTGCACTCATTATGATGTTGGTAATGGGGATGCTTTGCCTGATTTATGGTGTGATGGTTCTTGGACCTTTTCTGAGAGCACTGTTTTTGCCGAAGGGAGAGAGAGAAGAGCTGCTTGAAGCACATGGAGAATTACTGATTACAGCCACGACAATCGTGAAGGTTTTGGCGATTCCCGCTATGCTTTTGGCTGTAATCGGGGTGAGCTGGCTGATTACGATGGGACAGACTATATTCACTATGGCTGCATTCTTTACGATTTTTCTGATGCCGATTTTGATTGTTTTGGCAGTCCTTTCCATGCACTTACCAATTGTAGGAATTGGGGTTTTCTTTTTCCTGTTTGGTATTACATTTGTCATGTCATTGCCCGCCATGCTGGGACAGCTGGAGCGTCTGCTTGTGAAACGCTGTAAGCTGGGAGAGTTTTTGCTGAGTATTTTATTCTTGTGTTTTCCTTTGGCAGATGTGATATATCTGCTGATAACAAAGGTAGATAATAAACATGCCTTAAAGCAGGGTGTCATTTATGTAATCTGTTTTGTGGCAATGCTCTTAGGTCTAGCAGGAAGCATTACGGCGGCGGTTCAGTGTGAAAAAGAGTATTCCATTACCAGCGACGAAAAGCGGGATACATAAGGTAAAGAGCTTCTAGCCGCTCTCGTTTTTATCTGCATTTTGAGCCATCATAAGCATGTATCATCTTTTGCTTTGTCTATAGTCTGAGGACAGTTGCTATTAAGCAACTGTCCTGTTTTTATAAGTTTAGGCATTTCATGTATAGTATACGGCAGGTCACGTACCGCCTGCTTGAATAAAAATCATACGTTGTGATAGTATACTACAGGGAGGCGATAGCGTGAAAATATCCATTAACATAGACCCTGAGCTTACCGATACGGAAATCATCATAAACTGCGCCAGTCTGACCGCCGAAACGGAAAATATTATCGCTGCACTACGCATGGCGGACAATCAGATAACCGTAATAAAGGACGGCGAGACCCACATACTTGATATTTCAAAAATTGCATATATTGAAACGGTGGACAGGAGAACTTTTGTTTACACCGAAAATGATTGTTATGAATCAAAGCTGAAGCTGTATGAAATGGGTGACAGACTTTGCGGAAGTAATTTTTTACGCATAAGCAAGTCCTGCATTGTACGGCTGAAATATATACGCTCTCTCAAAGCCGAGTTTGACCGCAGGATACGCATTACTCTTGAAAACGGTGAGCAGCTTATTGCGTCCCGACAATACGCCGATGAGCTGAAAAAGAGATTGGGGGTGCATTAAATGGATAAGAAATTTTCGGTACTTAAATATCTTTCGCAGGTGTTTACAATATACGGCATCACCACGGGTCTGTTGAATATTTTTTGTGTTTTATTTGGCACGTCGGCATACGGTTTGTCCACGATTTTTTCTTTGGGAAATGCAGGTGTGGGTGTTGCGACAAGCTTTCAGTTTTTGCTTGCGGTATCTGTAATAGTCGGACTGCGATCGATTTTTACGACGGATATTCTGATAAAGAAAATGTCCATTGCCGCACGAATCATTGCTATGTTTGCGGGAGCGTTTGCGACAATACTTGTATTTATTTTTATATTTGACTGGTTCCCCGCAGATATGCCTCTGGCATGGATTATGTTTATAGTGTGCTTTGTTATAAGCTGCGGTGTAAGCACGTTAATATCCGTGCTGGCAGAAAAACAGGAAAACTTAAGACTTGAAGAAGCATTAAAACGTTATAAAGAGGAGCAGTAATATGGAAGTGACTATCTATGCAGATAATATCGTAAAATCATTTGGGAGCAAAAAGGTTTTGGATGGGCTAAGCTTTCATGTCCACATGGGACAGATATTCGGCCTTCTCGGCCCTTCGGGGGCGGGCAAAACGACGTTGATAAAAATACTTACAGGACAGCTTCACCATGACCTTGGAACTGCCCAAATAAATGGCGTTGACGCCGCAAACCTTACAGGCGAGGACAATAAAAAATTGGGTATTATGATGGATAATTTCGGCATTTATGAGCGTCTGAACTGCTACGAAAATCTGAAAATATTTGCGGAAATATACGGCGTTAAAAATGACGGGATATTAAATGCGTTAAAAAAAGTCGGACTTGAAAGTGCGAAAAAAACTTCCGCTGCAAATCTGTCCAAAGGTATGAGGAGCAGGCTTCGCCTTGCGAGAGTGTTTATGACAGACCCCGATATTTTATTTCTCGACGAACCTACAAGCGGACTTGACCCTGCCACTTCCGATGAGATACACAACATCATGCTTGCGGAAAAAGATAGGGGGAAAACGATTTTTCTTACAACGCATACAATGTCGGAGGCGGAAAAGCTTTGCGATGATATTGTGATGATAAACGACGGAAAAATCGTGGAGAAGGGAACTCCCCAGGAAATATGCCGAAGATATAATCATCAGCGTATGCTGAAAATACATCTTTCGGACGGCTCGGACATACAGCTCCCCCACAATGAAAATGCTTCCGACAAGGTTGCGGAATTAATTAAAAACGGTCGTGCGGAAACGATACACACAACCGAACCCAATCTGGAAACAGTATTTATGGAGCTTACAGGAAAGGGGCTTGCGGTATGAAAAACATCAAAGCTGTATTCATCAAACAAATACTTGACACGGTCAAAAACAAAACTGTTTTTATCCAGTTCCTTATGTTCCCGATAATGGCGGTAATTATGGAAAAGGCAATTGAAGTTGAAAATATGCCTGAGCATTTTTTTGCGAAATTATTTGCAGTAATGTTTGTGGGCATGGCGCCGCTGACGTGTATGTCCGCAATTATTTCCGAAGAAAAGGAGAAAAATACGCTGCGTGCGCTTATGATGAGCAACGTAAAGCCGTGGCAGTATCTTATCAGTACCGGTACATATATTTTCATTATGTGCATGGCGGGTACAGTGGTGTTTGCCGTACTGACCGCATACACAGGTGCAGGACTTGCAAGGTTCATTTTTTCAATGATATTGGGCATACTTTTGTCGGAGATAATCGGTGCTGTAATCGGAATTTTCTGCAAAAACCAAATGGCGGCGACGTCCATGACAATGCCGGTAATGATGGTATTTTCCTTTGCCCCAATGCTGTCAATGTTCAATGAAGGCATTAAAAAAATTGCGGAAATAACTTATTCCCAACAGATAAGCAACCTTATAAACGGCATTGGCACATCCGAAATATCTGCAAAAAGTATTGTTGTGATTGCGGTAAATTTTGTTATCGGACTTGCGTTATTTGCTGTTGCTTACAAGAAAAAGGGACTTGAATAAAATCTATTTTTTTATCCTATTTAAACTGATACACAGTCTGAGAGCTTCTATCTTTGATAGAAGCTCTTTTTATTTGCGCTCATATTCATGAACAGTGCGTCAAAGATGGTGATGCACATTTCCGTGATACAGGTTCTCAAAAAATTTAAGGGAGTTTTAATCATTATGTAAAAATGATTCGTTATTATATATACAGATATTTCAAGGAGAGGAGTTGATAGCGTGTGAATATGGAAGAAATGCATTCCGATGATATTCTGGTAGAACAGATCAGGCTTGGCGATGAAAAGGCAGCTGAGGAATTGATAAAACGCTATTATACATCCATCCTGTATTATTGTAAAAGGCACTGCTTCAATTTGGAGAAAGCAGAGGATTTGACACAGGAAACTTTCTTGAAACTGTTTAAGAATTTGTCAGGATATAAAGGAAAAAGGAAATTTAAGGCATATTTGTATACAATAGCAAATCGTTTGTGTATTGACGAAAGCCGGAAAATGCAAGTTTATCCATTGGAAAATGAGGAAGAAATCAGAGATGCAAGCGATGAGATACGTCGAATAGAAGATAAATCAGAAATAAATTATCTCTTAAATTCTTTATCGCCGGAGCAAAGGGAAGCTGTCATTTTACGGTTTGGAGAACAGCTTGCATTTAGAGAGATTGCAGAAGTAATGGGGTGTAATATACGGACGGCACAGAGTAGGGTCAGGAATGCTTTGAAAATTATGAGAAAGGAGCAGGAAAATGAGATATAGGGAATTAGAGATATATTTGCAGCAGTCTTTACAGCAAGAAGCAGAGCTTGAAAAGAAACGGAATGGAAAAGGTACTAGGTTGGCAGAAACTATAAATCTGTGTACTGGAATGATGAGGGAACAGAAATTGGCGCAAAAAGCACAGGAAGAACCACGGACAGGTTTTGTGCAGTATTTATCGGATATTTTCCGCTTTGATGGAATATCGATTTTTGGATTACAGGCAATTGTATTATGTATCACATGTCTAACAATTTCTACAGTAGCTGATATTCCTGAATTTCTTCCGGTTTTTATGCCGCTGTTTGTACTGGCTGTCACGCCGGCTATGTTTAGATGCCAGTATTATGGAATGAGCGAGATTGAAGCTGCTACAAGGGCTTCTAATGCGCAGATTGTATTGGCAAAGCTGGTTCTGGCGGGGGCTGCAAATCTTGTATGTATGACGGTTCTTATTTCTTTGGAAGTACACCTTCAAAATTCATACAGAGAAATAAGTCAGATAATTTTATACTGTCTGGTTCCTTATTTAGTCTGCATGGTCAGTATGTTACGCCTGATTCGACTGCGCAGGAAAGAAAACATACAAATATGTATGGTATTAGTGCTTAGCTCCTGTGTGTGCTGGGGGGTACTGGCAAAGACTATGCCGTGGCTGTATGAAGCGTCTGCTTTTGGTATATGGATTGTTGCCTTTTTGTTTTTTGCGGCGTTTTTCATAAAAGAAATTTATTTCATTGTGGAAATGAGAAAGGGAGGGAAAATGTATGGAATTATCAATTGACCGTTTGACAAAGCATTACGGAAGTAAAATAGCAGTAGACCAGGTCAGTACAACCCTAAAGCCGGGAGTCTATGGGCTTTTGGGAGCCAATGGCGCAGGAAAGACAACGCTGATGCGGATGATGTGTGCTATTCTGGAATCAACATCGGGAGAGGTGCTTTTGGATGGAAAGGAAGTAACCTCTATGGGAGCCGATTATAGAAATGTATTGGGCTATCTGCCACAGGATTTTGGATATTACCCTAATTATACGGCTATGGAATTTTTGCTGTATGTTGCTGCACTTAAAGGTATACCTAAGAATATAGCAAGAGAAAGGGCAAAGGAGCTGTTGGAGGTAGTAGGCCTAAGCAATGTGGCTTCAAAGAAAGTAAAGACTTTCTCAGGCGGTATGAAACAGCGGGTTGGGATAGCGCAGGCGTTACTTAATAATCCGGATATTCTGATTCTGGACGAGCCGACAGCCGGGCTGGACCCGAAGGAGAGAGTTCGTTTCCGGAATCTGCTCTCTGATTATGCCGGAGATAAAATCGTTATTCTGTCCACACACATTGTTTCTGATATAGAGGCAATTGCAGATGAAGTCCTGCTTATGAAAAAAGGGAAAATTGTATTACAGGGCAGTGTTTCTGAGTTAGTAAAAAAAGTCGATGGAAAAGTATGGGAACTGACAGTACAGAAGGAAGAGGCAAGGAAGTGGCAGGCGAAGGCAACGGTTGCAAATTTGCGGCATGAGGGACAGCAGGTGGTGCTTCGTATCATTTCGGATAATATGCCGAGTGAGATGGCTGTCCCGTGTGAAGCTGCGCTAGAGGACTTATACCTATATTATTTCCCGACAGAACAGGAAGGAGTGTAGTAGCTATGGAATTATTTTTACTAGAACATAAAAAGTTATGGCGGAAAAAGAGCACAAAAATAAGCGTTTTTCTGTGTTTTATCTATGTTGTAATTTTGGGGAGTATACTATCATTTCAATGGTTCAGTTTTGGAAGCTCGGATGATTATACAAGTAATTTTGGGAATCATTTTGACGGATATAAAATGATAAGGGATAGTCAGGAATATTCACTGATGTTTGGCGGAGAGCTTACGGACGAAAGCTTACAGCAAATGGTCAGGGATTATCAGAGAATGGGTTCGGCGGACATGGATGCAGAATTAGAAAAAACAGACAGATATCTCGTCAATAATTGGTTAGGGACTTTGTATCCTGAACTTGAGGACACAGACAATTATAAAACAATGATGAGCTATGTGAATCCGGAGAAACTGACAGGTTTTTATGAAAGAAGACAAAAGGCTATTGAAGATTTTTTAGAAATCAACGACCAGACAGGGGCAGAAAAAGAGTACCTCCTGCAGATAGGTTCGGATGTAAAAGAACCATTCCGATATGAATGGACAGAAGGGTGGTCAGTGTTACTTGGCAGTATTGTTGCCGAGCTGGGTAGTGTTGTGGCGTTGTTCCTCGCAATTACGTTGTCACCATTATTTGCGGGAGAGTGGCATGATAATACAAGTTCATTAGTCCTAACCACAAAAAATGGATGGGAAAAGATTGCCTGCGCAAAGATAGGAACGGGTTTGTTATTTACGGTGGAATTTTTTGTAATACTGATGGCCGGCAATATTGTATCACAGATTTTCTTTCTGGGAACTGCGGGATGGGATATGCCGATTCAGGTGATTAAACTGATTGCCATTGCACCTATGAATATGCTGCAGGCGGAGCTTTATGAATACGCATTTACATTCTTAGGGGCAGTCGGATTTGCAGGAGTTGTCATGTTCATATCAGCTAAAACAAGGAGTAATGTGTTAGCATTGTTGCTTAGTCTGACGGTTGTATATGGGCCGATGATGATTGTGGAATATCTGCCCTATGGAGTGCAGAAAGCATTGGATTTACTTCCTTTAGTGGGAAGTGCAACAGATATTTTCCGTACAAATACGTTTCATATCTTTGGGGAATATGTGTGGTCGCCATATCTATTGCTTACTGTTCCTGTGCTGATTGGTATTGTGTGTATACCGTTTGCCATAAAGAAATGGTCAAGACGGTTGAGGGTCTGATGGAAAATTCTTGACTTGCTATGGAAAAAGGAGCGGTATGTAGTGTATATAAGATGATAAGTCAGGATAAGGGCTGTCGGGCGACAGCCCTTTTTAGACAGGATATCAGGCCGGTGTTGTATTCAGTTGACCGCCATAATGACACCACAGCCGATTTTATCTCCGGAATTGCCTGAGGGCTGTGTGGTGAAATCGTCTGCTTTTTCATGGAGAATCACAGACCGTCCCATGATGTCGGAAATGCTTAGGTAGCTGTCATAAAAGGCAACATAGGCAGAGCCGTCGCTGTTAAAAATCGGAATAAGGTCTCCGAGATGGTGCGGGTGCTCGGCGTTTTGGGGATTGTAGTGCATATCTGTGTGGTTAAAATTATCACTGCAGTTTCCGTTTTCATGAATGTGAAAGCCGAGAAATGTCGGTGCAGTGGCAGGCGGTAAATGCTGCAGGGATGCCTCTACAATGATGCCGATTCCCGACCGGTGCTGATAGAAATTTACTGTTCCTATAATTGAAGGATATTTAGAACCACCCCGGAGCACGGCATATGCTTCCGGTATCTTGGTCATTGTCAGGGTAGAAAATAATGCGTTGGGATTCATAATGAACTCCCGGAAATTGTCATTGATATAGAGTATGCGGATATGGGAAGAAGTTGCCGATAAGATGAAAGCATTACTGACAGAGTACAACGTCAAGGCAGAAAAGACCTTTGAAGATATTCTGGATTTCCATGTAAAGTTTGAAAGAATTCATCCATTTCAGGATGGTAATGGTCGTGTGGGCAGACTGATTATGTTCAAAGAGTGTCTGAAATATAATATCGTTCCGTTCATTATCGAAGATAATCTAAAAGTGTTTTATTACCGTGGCTTGAAAGAATGGAACAATGAAAAGGGTTATCTGACAGATACCTGCCTGACTGCACAGGACAAATATAAAGCGTATTTAGATTATTTTAGGATTGAATATCCCGCATAAAACCTAGCTTTTTGGAGAATGGTGCAATATTTGCACCACCGTTTTACCACTTTTGCTGAAAGGATAATTAGATATGAGAATCTACCCTGATAATAGTAAGTCTGAGATTAAGCATCTTGGGC
>CAMWOF010000033.1 GCA_947175805.1 uncultured Clostridiaceae bacterium | reverse complement strand
TCACCCAACCGGCTTGTCCGTATCTGCTGCCCGCGTATATCCCACAAAACATTTAGTACCTGACAGATCCACGAGAAAATACGCATATTTTTTGCCGTTAACCTCAGTCTCCTTAATGTCCTGCAATATCTCTCCTCCTGCTTCAATGGCCTTAGACATCAATGCCTCCGGATCTTTCATTGACTCCTCATATGAATATTCCCGTACTACAGTCTTCATCTGAAAGACATCATCCAAGTACACAACAGGTCCCACACCCTCAGCATAAAAGCAGCCGTAATCCGCTGGTACATAAAACTTAAAGCCATCTATTACCATTGCAATACCGTTTCCAGCTTCAGAGCTTTTCTTCTCCAGCTCTCTGCCAAAAATATCTGCGGTGTTGTCCCCCGAATCTGTCTTCTTATTTCCGTCAACTACAAATGGCCCCGCATTTCCGGTTCCTCCTTGCTTTTCCTCGTCTTTTCCCAGCAGCAGTATTCCCACTAAAACAATCAAAACCAAGATTAGCGCAATTAAAATACCAATCACAAGCTTTGTGCCTTTACTCATTCCCGTTTCTTCCATAATCCTATTCTCCTCGTTTTAACCAAATCTACTTCACATTACTCTTATCTGCACGAACCGTCGCCATTCCATAAATAAAAACGATGAAGAAAATCAAAAAGACGATTTCCAATATCATTGGAAGAATCAATGTTTTGGAATAGTAATCAAAGGAATTCCGCTCTCCATCCCGGTAGCAGAATACATAATCTCCCTCCCGAACGCCCGGAACATCCAGCCAAACTACTTCCTTATTAAAATTATCATCCATGATTTCTGCCTTTGTATACTGCTCATAAATCTTGTTCACATTAATAACCTGCTGCGGTCCTCCCTCCCGGTCAAATGCATTGTTTATCAGCAGCCTGCCGGTAAAAGCAGCCATGCAAAGGCACATAAAACCGCTTAAAAATATACATATCAGCAAAATCATCTGCTTAACGGCAAAATCCATAGCTCCTTTGCCCGCCGCTTCACCTTTCTTCTCCTCATCGCCTGTTTTATCAGTACCCCTGTCTTCATCCACAGTCTCTATTACTTTATCCTCTTCCTTTTTCCACTCTTCTTCTCCAGCCTCCTCACCTTTTATTAAATAGTCAATACTTACTTGATACATTTCAGACAACTGAATCAGCTTATCCACATCAGGAAGCGTTTTATTCAATTCCCACTTTGAAATAGATTGGCGGCTGACATCTAAGCGCTCTGCCAATTCCTCCTGTGTTAAACTGCTCTGATTACGGAGTTTCAGCAAACGCTCCCCCATTAATCCGTTTCTTTCCACTTCTTTTGTCATCCCGCTCTTCCCTTTCCAATTTTCTAAAATCCATCGCTAACAGCGTAGCAAATGTGCCCTTGTATTTCTAGCAATTTGGATTCCCATCTGTGCAACCTAAGGTTGCATTCCTTATTTTCCGTTGTTTCTGCTCTATTATTCCCATGATTTATTATTCATAAATTTTATTGCTCCTAATAAAAAAAATCAACACCGTCAAATTAAAATGATGATGTTGATTTTCACTGACTGGAATTGTGTACCTGTAAAAAATAAGTTATAATAACATTAACAAATCGGAGTTTGGTGAAAAGAATTATCTTTTTATATAAACGATTAGAGTATTTATGGAGACAAAAGAAAGGATACGTTATGAAAATTGCAGTATTTTCAGATATTCATGGAAACCTTAATGCGTTGAAAACAGTACTTAAACAGATTAAAGAGAAAAATGCAGACCTGACAGTGTTTTTAGGAGATATTTTTCAACGTGGGAATAAAGAAATTGAATGTCTGGAACTTTTAAGAGACAACGGAATAATCTGCTTAAAAGGAAATTGTGAACTATATCTTGAACATGGAGTTGATATCGATCCGGATGTTGAATATTTAAGGAATTATTATGATGAAATGAGAAAAAAGCTTACAGGTGAGCAAAGGCTGTTCGTCAAGCAGATGCCGTTACTCTATGAAATTGAGTATCATGAACATAAACTGTGTTTTTCGCATTTTTTGTTTTCGGATATTAATTCGGCGTATCCTTTTTTACAACTGTCAGACTTAGAAAATGGTGTGTTTGATAAGGTTTGTAAAAGTGAAGATGTAATGAAATATGAACTCGTTGTAATCGGCCATTCTCATAAAAATTTCGTGAAAGGAAATGTAGTTTCTGTTTCAGCTTCAGGGTTAGAAGGGGCTTCGTACCTTTTGATTGAAGAGAACGAGGATGCTGTTAGCTTTGAGCATAATAGTATTGATGCCTTAACAAACTAACTGAAAATAGTGGCGGAAACGTAAATGAACGATAAGAAAATCTTATCAATACATTAAGAAACTTGGGATGAAATTTGCGGACGATGTGATGCAGTACAATCATATTAATTGGACGGAATGGACAGTTAAGTAGGGGACTAATTCCAGTTTGTGGAGTAGTTAATAGGAACACTTTTCTGAAAAGGAATATTAAAAATGGGTAAATTTTTTGAATACATAGGCAGTCAAATGGGAAATCCCAGAGGCATTATAGGAAATATTATGACATGGGGGATGAACCGGGCTAATAAAGTAATGTACAATGGCATTGTTTCTGAAGTAAATTTGCAACAGAATAATGTTTTGCTGGATGTGGGCTTTGGAAATGGATATCTGATTCAGAAGTTATACGCCAAACAGAAGTGCACAATTTATGGAATTGATATATCAGAAGATATGATTGCACCTGCATCAAAGAAAAATAACAAGGGGATTGAAGAAGGAAATATTCATCTTTCCGTAGGTGATTGCTGCAATTTGGATTTTCAAGATTGTACATTTCATATTGTAACAACAATGAATACAATATATTTTTGGAATGATACATTGAAGGGTTTGCAGGAGATATATAGAGTACTAAAAGATGATGGTATTTTCGTTAATGCCGTAGTTAGAAAAGAGTCGTTAAAAAAGATTGCATATACAAAAAATGTGTTTAAACTTTTTGAAAAAGAAGATTATATTAAACTCGGAAAACAAGCGGGATTTTCAAATATTGAAATCAAGGATTTGTCAAATGGATTCACCTTTCTTGTGATATATAGGAAATGATATTGCATTAATTTGTATTTGCATACATAATCTGGATTCTTCTGGTTAAAGTCACTCGTCTCCCCTCACCAAGACTTTAACCAGAAGAATCCAGATAGACTGATGTTTCATTCTGATAACTCTTTTTCAAGAATTATTTCTCCACGGTCTGCCTCTATTAAGCCATCCTTGCGCTGCCCAATATTTTCCGTCAGTATATTCAGGATCAGTTTTATGTAGGGAGTTTTGCAGTATGCGGCAAAAGGCAAACTTAATTTTTGTAATTAAATTCGTATGTGCGGGTTTTGCGTAATCTATATGAGCAAACTTCTTTGAAAGTTTCTCAACCTTTCGTGTGAGTTCATCTCGTTTCTTTTCTGGAAGTTTATCCCATACAACATCACCCATCAATGAACCGGCAAAAACACTAATTTCCGAAATGCCCCACCATGCTAAGCTGTGCCTTATATCTTTTGCTGTAGATTTTGCTCCTGCGCCTAAGCATTGCGTTATGATAACTGCTCGTTTTGAAAACATCTCTGGAGCAGGGCGATGCGGCATCCAGCGATAACCAAAATGGTCAAGTAAGGTTTTCATAGCACCAGTTGTATGCATTACATAAGCAGGTGAAGTCATTACAATTAAGTCCGCTTCTAAAAGACATTTTTCAATTACACTGACTTTATCTGCATCTTTACAAGTATTCTCGCCGTTTGAGAAACAGTTGGTACAACCTGTGCAGAAGTTTGGACCGTCTGTTGGAAGATAGTATTCCGTTATATCTGCCTTTCCTTTGAAGTCTGCCAAAAAAATCTCTTTCAGCCGATAGGTTACACCTCGTTTTTCTGTTCCGTTTATAACTGCAATCTTCATATTTCCTATACCCCCAATATATCATGTAAAATTTGTGCGTGAAGCTCCTTGCGGTCTTGCTCCGAATTTAAGTCAACACCTAATATTGCTGATACTGCTTTGTGTCTCAAAAATATTTGCTGCATTACTGTAATCAAGCAAAAGGTTTTTCGTTGTACAGTTTCTTCGCTCCAGTCCGGACGACAAGCGGAAATAAGCGGAAGATATGCTGCATAGGTTCTATTGGTATTATCCTTTTCTTTCGGCGTCTGCATATCGGTAAGGATAGACACTCTCGAAACCGCCTCATGCTCAAAAAGATAATTAAGCGTCATATTTCCAAGATATTCTAGTTTTTCAAATGGCGTAAATTTTTGCGTTTCCTCCCGCATATTCTGAAACTGTTCCACAATGTCATTTACAATATATTCCACGCACACTTCAATAAGCTTTTCTTTATTCCCAAAGTGATAATTCACAAGACCTAATCCGACGCCCGACTTTTTACATATTTCACGGACGGTAATCTCGTCCAGACGATCGCCTTTTTCATTAATCATCTCAATCGTCGCCTGTATAATAGCTTCTTTATTATCCATATCCGTGCCTCCTTACTGAACATTGTTCAAATATCATTATACTGAACGATGTTCAAAAAGTCAATAACTATTATTGTCAGTAGGAAATGATATAGTATGCGTAGGCAAAATGAAAGAACAATTCCATAACAGACAAAACACCCCCCAGAGAGCGACGGCTCTTTGGGGGGCTTTTGTACACACCTGCCATGACGGCAAGTAAAAATCTACTATAAATATTTCTCCATTAAATAAAATTTGCCTTTGCGCCAGTCTGCATATCCCACTATGGAATACCCCAAACCATCATATAATTTTAATGCAAATGGATTTTCAGTAAATGCATCTAATCGAATTGCCTGAAGCCCCATTTCTACTACTTCTCTCTCAATATGCAGCATGGTCATTCTAGCAATACCCTTATTTTGGAAAACAGGATTTACACATAATCTATGTATTATACAGTATGGCTTATCCTCGTGCTTCCAGCTTCCATTCTTATACGCATCGTCACACTCTTGATTTAAAACATATATAACCGCTATTTGCTGGTCAACAATTCCGATATGAAGCTGCTTTTTATGTATATCCTGAAGCAAAATTTCTTCACTGGGATAAATCTCATCCCATTGTAAAATATTTTGTTTAACCATTGTATTTACGGCATTTTGAATTAAATTATATATTTCCTTCAAATCCTCTAAGCGGGCAATTCTCCACTCTATCTGCATGTCTTCACCCTCTCATAGCTTCATTTCCATCTCAATACATTCCCATTCACCAATAGGCATTTTATAGGTTTCAGCTTTTCCAATAGGTCGAAAGCCCACTGATTCATAACAGTATCTTGCACTATCGTTATTTGTAAATACGCCCAATGTAATCTTTGAAGCACACAACACATTTTTTGCATAGTCTATCGCCAACTGTAACATTCTTTTACCATTTCCAAGCTCTCTTAAAGCAGGCTTAACAATGACAAATCCAAAACGCACTGTACTATCATCCGTCTCATATGGATATCTGATAAACAAATGTCCCACAAGATTGCCTTTATCATCAACTGCACTAAGAGGAACAAACCTTTTACTCTTCATCATAGGGGCATAATATTCATTCAAGTCATTATCTGCAAGGGGAAACTGCCCTATTCTGTCAGCAGACCATTGGTATAAACTTTTTTCATCCTTAATCCAACCACATATGGCTGCTAAATCTTCTTTTTTATATTTTCTTAATTCCATTTGTACCTCCTTGGAGCTATACCTATCTCAGAACCCCTTATCACACAAATCATTCACTATACCTACATAGAATTCTGTTATATCATTAATCCCCTCTCCCTGTTTATCTGTTAATTTCTTCCTTCGCATATCCACCTCATCACAATGTGATATTCCCCTGCCTGAATTGCTGGTCACTATACCACGAAAATTTGTCCACGCAGTTGCTCTTGGCGCAAGTAAACCATCATTGGGGCCCTCAAAAAATCTCACCACCAGTCCCGGTATAAACATAAGCATATCACTCCAAACATGTTTCATAATAAATGCATAACTTTGGTAATATACTTCCGGTTCATCAGGGTTATTCCTATTAAATTCTTTTGCTGCATCTGTTGTGAAAGTTTTAAACACTTCATATGCATCTGGATTTTCATCTCCGCAGATTCTTAACCAAATATCCGAACAGCTTGCCACCAATTTAATTAAAAATTTAGGTAATTTAAACAACTTATCTACGGTCAGTGAGCCATGATGCGGCGTACTTATCGTCGTAAGAGAGGCAATGTATTTCGACATTTTTAACGTTGAAATTGCATATCTTATATCAAGACCTCCTTTAGAATGCGCTATCACATTAAGCTTAGGCGCACCTGTTTCATCTATAATCTCTTTGATTTTTTGGGCTAAAAACTCCCCATTTGACTCTATTGTTCCGTTACTGTCCTGATTTCCATAATATATCTTACAACCATTTTCCTCTAATTTTGCCGGAATCCTTCCCCAGTAATTAATATGTTTACTATCTCTGAAACCCATGCCATGAACCAATAGCACAGGGAATTTTAGTTTTTTGCTCATGTAAATTTCCTTCCAAAATGTTATGTCATTTTACCTGTCATTTTATCTGAAGCCCTTGCAATCCTTCAAATTCTATATTACTCAAACATATGGTTAAAATAGACCTCTTTAAATGTTGCATAGTTGTTTCTAGATATGGGTATCACCGCATTATGGATGGTACTAACTTCTGTCTTTGAGAATCGGGCTACATTGTTTAAATTCACAATATAGCTGCGGTGGCAGCAGCAAAATCCATTTTCCGGTGAAAAAACTTCCGCACATTTTGAAAACAGTTCACGGATTACAATTGTCCTGTCGTTTGTTAAATGAACCAGAACCTGCTTATTCTGTGCCTCCAGATAATCAACATCGGCAATCACAATCCTGCAAAAGCCGTCGGCAGTTTTTGCAGTAAAAAAGTTTTTAGGCTGGTTAAAGGTCTTCATAAAATCATCCAGCACGAGAAATAATTTTGCCCGGTCAACAGGCTTTATGAGATAATTAAAAGCTTTTACCTCATAGGAATCGACAGCGAATTCCCTGGACGAGGTAAGGAAAACAATCGGAACATTCTGATTCGTATTCCGTAACTCTCTGGCAACATCTATGCCACTTAATAACGGCATAATAACATCCAAAAAGATTAAATCCATACATTCACCCTGATGGGCGCTAATCAGGTCATCTCCATTGATGAACCGGTAGAGCGTAAGCTTAATCTCTCGTTCCTTTGCCCATTGCTCTAACAGGGGGCAGAGGGCATCTATAAAATGTATTTCATCATCGCAAATTGCTATTTTCATTATGTCACCTCTAAATAATGATTCTTAAAATGAAAGTGTTGTCGGTAAGTGAAAAATGACATTGTGCGTTTAATTGTTCTGCATAGTATATGATACTTTTAACACCAATGCCATGTCCTTTTTTGTCAGAGGTTGGAACGCCGTCCACAAATCTTGGAATTTGTACAATTGGATTTTCAATTTGGAGCAGAAGGTGGTTTTTCTTTTCAGAGATTGTGAGGCTTGCCCATTTCTCTTCTGTGTCCATTTCTTCTAATGCGTGCATGGCATTTTCCAAAGCATTAGATAAAATAGTACAAATTGCAGTATCCGGACAAGGGAGCGTTTCCCCTATAGAGACATTGCAGTTGAACGTAATTTTTCTGTCATCAAAACGTGCATGATAAATAGAAATTACAGAATTGATCATTTCGTTTTTGCAGTAGTCTGCAATTATGGTATCATCATAGTTGTTGCCGATTTCTTCAATATACGCAATTGCCTTCTCTGTGTTATTATTTTGAAGCTGGGTCAGGATGATATTTAAATGGTGGCGCATATCATGCCTTAATATGGAGAGCTTCTGTTTGCTGTATTTTACCTGTTCAATCTCCTTTTCAATGGAGAGCAGCTGCATTTTCATCAGTTCACTGTACTGTTTGAATTTCTGCTTTTTCTCATGCTCCCGAAAATAAATGAATAGAAAGGCAAAGTAGGAGATACAAAAAATGAATCCCATAAATTCAACCACTGCTTTGTTGTCAGAATAAAGCAGGTTGGAAAGCTTGGTGAAGGAATAGTCAAAAAAATAATATACTGTAGGCAAAAATCCTATAATATAAGCTTCCCGTGTATCCCTTGCAAAGATGGTTTCCGTGGTACGGCATACAAATCTACACAATAAAAAGAAAGAAATACATGTAGTCAGGATTCGGAAAGTATAATAGCACCACTGTCTGCCTGTAATCTCCAATGCTAATAATCCAATCCAGTTGCTTAGCTGACAGCACAGGTAGGCGGAAAACACAGAGATACAAGATGAAATAAAGGGATATTTATAATACAATGTCAAAAATAAAATCAACGGCAAATGTATAATAATTGCGTAGAGCCTATCGGTAATCGTCACATCCAATATCAAATAACTGATAATGTATACGATTCCCTCACAGGCAAATAACAGAAACAGCTTGGCGATATTTTTCCGATTCTGCTTCACTCCTAAAAAGAAAGCTGAGATATAGATACCAAACAACATAGTGGTTAAATTATGTATAAATGATAAAATCTGTACCAACATGGCTGCTCCTTCCTGTCTCTCCCAGCTTACTGCTATTCTAACATTTCATTGGTCAAATGTAAATGTAAGGTAATTTGCAACTCACACCATATATTTACCATTCACGCAAAATGCAGAAAGAAATCGAAAAAATGTGATATAAATATAATTACTGTTTCATGGCTTGGAATAGGAGGACAACAAGTATGAGCAAAGATACTATCGTAGAAGATAACGAAAAAAAATATCACATGGAAATTGCCGTCGATGTCGAAAAGCAGGAACAGCGGGACAGTATGATGAACCTGGAGGCAAAGCTCAATGAGGGATTTCGTATCGCCCTGCAGCAGGAGACACCCTCCCAGACATTGGAAGTTTTGTTGGAGTATATGGGAAAGGCACTGGACGGTGAGAGAACCTATATCTTTGAGAGGAACAAAAGCGGTTGTGATGACAATACATATGAATGGGCAGCAGATGGCATCACACCGCAGAAAGACAACTTACAAAATCTTCCGGCAGAGGTATGTGCCAACTGGTATCGGAATTTCCGGATTGGCAGGCATATCGTGATAAAAAAGTTAGAGGATATCCAGGAGAGCGATCCGTTGCAGTATGAAAATCTGAAACGGCAGAATATCCACTCGTTGGTAGTGGTACCCCTATACAATGAAGGCGAGATAATTGGTTTTTATGGAATAGACAATCCACCCGAGAAATCACTAGACTATGCTTCCGACATGCTCCAGATTATGGCACACTTTATCATTTCTTCCCTGAAACAGCGAAATCTCATCCGCAAATTAAAAGAAATGAGTTATTGTGACCAGCTTACCCAAATCGGAAACCGCTATGCCATGAACGAATACATCAGCAACCTGCAGAACGAACAATGCCTGGGAAGCGTTTACTGTGATGTGACGGGTCTGAAACAGATTAACGACCAAAAAGGACATAGCGCAGGTGACAAGCTGCTCACCGATGCCTGTGAATGCCTGAAAAAGAGCTTTGGAGAATACGGTTTGTTCCGTATCGGCGGCGATGAACTGTTAGCAATCTGTGCCGAAATTAGCAGGGAAACATTGTGGCAGGGAGTTATGCAGCTGAAAAAAGATTTACAGGACAAATCTATTTATATGGCAATCGGAGATATATGGGAAAAGAACAGCTTGAACGGTGTGGAAAGGCTGATTACAAAAGCAGAGAAAAAAATGTATAAGGATAAAGCCGCATACTATAAGAAATACGGTGTAGACAGGCGGCACCCGTAAGATTTGCCTATTGCAACTTTTACCGCCTGTCTGGCTCTGGCATCCTCTAACATTTTCTTTGCAAATCCACTATCTGTAAACTATGCGTAAATGGGTTTCATATATCAGATTTCTTTCTGATATTATGACAACCCATTAAGCAGCTTGTACAAAAGTTTTTGTAACTGCTGTGCCTCCTGTGGCTCCACATTGACACAGGCTCCCAGTTCCATAGGTATTTTAACTGCCTGTTCTTTTAAAGCTTCCCCAGCCTCGGTAATTGAAACAATCAGATTTCGTTCGTCCTCTTTAGAGCGGTTCCGAACCACATAATTCTTTTCCTCCAGTTTCTTCAGCAACGGAGTAAGCGTACCGGAATCCAGATAAAGGCATTTCCCAAGTTCCTTGACCGTTACTGCCCTTTTTTCCCACAGTACCATCATAGCAATATACTGGGTATATGTCAGGTCAAGCTTGTCAAGATAAGGTTTATATCTTCTTATTACTTCTTTGGAACAGGCATAAAGCGGAAAGCATAACTGATTTTCAAGTTTTAAGCAGCTATATTCATCATTTTGCATAGTATCACAACTCCTCATATCAGTATTCATGCACATAATTTATCATGATATGATTTTTTTTGCAAACGCCGCAGCAGCCATACAGTCCTTTTCATTTGGTTTTCCTTTATGCATGGGTCCAAAAGAACCTTTGCAGTAAAATTCTTCTTCTGCCTGTACAATTCCCTTTGCCGCAAGAAGTTTTCCTACCTGCTTGTACGTAGATTTTACTAAAGCAGCCGTACTGAAATTTACTACCTTGCCCACTTTTACATCAATATTGGCAATAAACTGTTTAATGCTGTCATCTACCCCATATGCATAAACCGAACTGCCGAGAAACAATATGTCAACATCTTCTGTAAGCGGCTCCCCGACTGTCTTTGCCTCTACTCCCACTGCTTTCGCAATCGCCTCCGCCAGTTTTTTTGTGTTCCCTGATCTTGTATAATATCTTACTTCTATTTTCATTCCTGCATCCTTTCCTGTTGTTCTTCATATGCCGCCCTGCAAGCCTTCGCAAGCTGGTCTGCACAGGAAGTCGGTCTGCGTCCACAAATTACACCTGATAGCTTTTTCGTATCTACAACAGTTCCTTTATCTGTTCCTCTATCTTTTCCGGCGTAACTGTCGGAGCAAAACGTTCAACTACATTCCCTTCCCGGTCAACTAAAAATTTAGTAAAATTCCATTTAATATTATTGCCCATGACTCCCTTCTTCTGTGATTTTAAGAAAGTATACAAGGGCTCTTCACCTTCTCCATTTACATCTATTTTCTTAAACTGCCGGAAGGTCACGCCATATTGCAACTGACAGAAATCTGCAATTTCATCATCACTGCCGGGGGCCTGATGTCCAAACTGATTGCAGGGAAAATCAAGAATCTCCAAGCCTTGCGACTGATACTTTTCATATAAATCCTGCAATCCTTCATATTGTGGTGTAAAACCACAGCCTGTTGCAGTATTAACAATTAAAAGCACCTTACCCTTATAATCTGCAAGGGAAACCTGCCTGCCATCTTGTGCTATTACTGAATAACTATAAATATCCATATTTCTCCTCCTTACTTATTGTGTAAAATTAAATTGTATGCAATTTATTTGATTGTACATCATGTACTATATTATGTCAATAATAATATCTTCTGATTGGGGGGTGCGGACATAAAGTTGGACACTAATGGGACTCTGAAAGGAGAATCAAAAAGTGTATTCAAAGTATCAACGTAAACGAGCTCTTCAACTTTATGATCAGTGCAAATCTGTAAGCAAAGTTGTTCAAAAGCTAGGGTATCCAACCCGAACAAGACTGTATGACTGGATCGCTGAACGTAATGCTCCTCCCAAAAGCAAAATACCTCGAAAAAGATTTAATAATACTCCGGATCATCCAAGGCATCCGCCATTACAGTTAAAACTAGAGACAATTCATCGTTGTTTTGAACTCGGCGAAAGTGTACAATTAGTGTCAGAAGAAATTGGATACAGCAGAGCCAGTATCTACACCTGGCGTAAAAAGTACATTCTGAAAGGAGCCGTTGCACTTATGAACTATGATGATGATCCTCGCGGCGAGCTGTCACAAGGCGAACAAAGTTCATCAAAAGAAATGGAACTGCTTAAATCCCAGATACAGGATATGCAGCTGGAGATAGATATTTTAAAGGAGACTTTAGATGTATTAAAAAAGACCCCGGCGTCGATATGACAGCTCTCAGAAACAGGGAGAAGGCAGTGATTATCGACGCCTTGAAAAATAAATATTCACTGCCAGTACTTTTACAAAAACTAAACCTGTCCAGAAGCAGTTATTATTATCAACAGAAGCAACTGACATCTTCTGATAAATATGCAACACTACGCATTCATATTTCAGAATTATTCTCTGAAAACATGGGGAGGTATGGATATCGCAGAATCCATGCTTTATTAGTCAAAGAAGGAATCCGGATTTCAGAAAAGATTGTCCGAAGAATCATGGCAGAATGCGGATTGAAGGTAAAATTCAAACGAAAGATTAAATATAATTCCTATAAGGGAGAGATTACGCCTGCTGTTCCCAACATCATTGCCCGGAACTTCCATGCGGATGCTCCTAATCAGAAATGGCTTACTGACATAACCGAATTTATTATTCCTGTCGGGAAAGTATATCTTTCCCCTATCGTGGACTGTTTTGATGGTATGCTTCCTGCATGGAAAATCAGCACCAGACCAGATGCAACGCTGGTAAATAGCATGCTGGATGATGCAGTCCTCACTCTTGGTAGAACAGAACATCCATTGATACATACAGACAGAGGCTGCCATTACTGTTGGCCTGGATGGATATCCAGAATGGAAACGGCAGGACTTGAGCGTTCCATGTCAAGGAAAGGTTGCTCACCAGATAATTCTGCTTGTGAAGGATTATTTGGACGCTTAAAAAACGAGATGTTTTATAATCGGAACTGGAATGGTATAAGCATTCCGCAGTTCATAGAGATCCTCAACAATTATCTGATCTGGTATAACGAAAAACGGATTAAGACATCATTAGGA
>CAMWOF010000032.1 GCA_947175805.1 uncultured Clostridiaceae bacterium | reverse complement strand
ATATTTGCCCTTCGTGGTCAATACAAATGACGTAGAATTGATTTAAAATCTATGCTTTTGGAGAAAGAAATGAATGCCGGAAGAACAATATAAAAATGTTATCAACAGATTAATATATTACAGGAAAAATTTAGGGGTTTCGCAGGCGGAAATGGCGAAGCTTTTAGGCATTACCCAAAGCGAGTACAGCAAGATAGAAAACGGTCAGACCAGATTGCTGCACAAGCATTTAAAAGCCTTACACGGGAACCGCTGGGACGTGGACTATATTGTCACCGGCAGACAAAGCCTATGTAAAACCGGTGGACTGAGGGATATTCTTGCCGGCTGTACTGCCGAGGAGTATGCGCAGTTATATGTGTACACCATAGAAAATGCATTTTTATATTGGGATGACATATTTAAGCAGCAGAAAAATCTCTGCCTGTACAGCGAATTAAAAATACAGCTTGTCATGATTGCGAATCAGGCCGAACAGCCGGAGGTTCTGCGCTGCATCAGAACTGTTTTGGGCATGAACAAAAAGGAATTTGGAGAACTGCTTGACTTAACAAGAAAAACCTACAGCCGATGCGAGGAAGGCACCAGCCAGTTAGATACTGAACATATTTTAAAATTATACAATAATGGTATCTGTAGTCCGTCTTTTGTGATAGACTATAAGCATGAACTGATTGCCGGTATAGATTATGAATTGCAGGCTGTGGATTCTGACGTGCGCAAGTGGTTTTATAACAAGATATCCAATGAGCTTCATAATATACGGCAGCTAAAACAGATTACTAAAACATAAGGGTAGGTTTTACATTATGAAAAAAGCATTAATTCTGGAAGACAAAACACAAGAAGTAGAGGCACTAAAGCAAATCATTTTAAAGCTTGAACCGGAGGCCGTTATCTACACGATGTCCGACCTCCCGACCGCATATATGTGTGCGATGGAGCATGATATCTCCCTGTTTCTTGTAGACATCGTCCTGCATCCGGGAACCATGGGTGATACGTCCGGATTAGATTTTGCCAAAGGCATCCGCGCAATTTCCAAATATGAATTCGTCCCAATTATATTTATAACGGGACTCAGCGACCCGCAGCTCTATGCATACAAGGAATTGCACTGCTATGGATACATAGAGAAGCCTATTTTTTACTCCGAGACGGAAGAACGGATTGCCTCCGCACTGCGCTTTGAGCTTACGGTTCCTGAAAATGACACTATTGTCCTGCAAAAAGACAGGATGATATTCAGCATACGGAAAAAAGATATTGTCTATATTGAAAGCCAGGGCAACAAGCTAAGCATTACCACCGTGGACGACACGATTAACTTCTTTTACCTGACCACGAAAAAACTCATGGAAATGTTACAATCGGATGATTTTTTTTGGTGCAAGCGGGGCACAGTCGTGAATAAGCGGTATGTCCAGCAAATTGACGCCTCCCATAATATGGTTGAATTAATTCCACCATATGGTAAAATACCTATAGGTATTATTATGAAGAGGGAGCTGTTAAAAAATTTTTCTGATTAGACTGTTTTCACTGTGGATGGAAATGTCCGCCATTATACTGCTGTTTAAGAAAATCTCCCGTACGGAAATGACCCGCCTGTCTTTGATATATATTTTTTTGGAAGGGCTTTTCGTACAGGCGGTTAATTACGGCCTTTTTCCCGACAATGCCCTTTACCTCATATATGCCTTCTTTGCCGTATATATCATTGCCGACAACAGGGGCGTTTCCATGCGGCTTTTGTTGGAGCTGTTTCTTGCGCTCATCATTATGACGGCTCTACAATTGCCCCTAACTGTGCCCCTCTCGTATATTCCGAATTCTATCCTGCGGAATTTTATAGCCAATACGGTTATCCTGCTGCTTTCGCTGCTCCTTGCCAAAAAGCTGGACCTGAACGCCCTGAAGGATTACATGATAAATAACAACCGCATCATCATGTACTGCACCATTGATTTAGGCCTGGTCTGCATCTGTCTGATGCTGATTACCCAATTCACCAAAAGCTTTGATTTGACGGTGAATATCCTGTTTGTCCTGCTGCTGATGCTGATTACCATCATCTTCCTGCAGTGGAAAAAGGAACGGGACGCCCATCTGCGCACTGCCCAGTTTATCCAACTGCAAAGGGTCTGTGACGACTCCTTTGACAAGTTGATTACGGATGTGCGCTCGAAGCAGCATGAATTCAACAACCAGATTACATCCCTGCTGAGCCTCCACTACACCTGTTCCAGCTACGAGACACTCGTGGCAGAGCAGGAAAAATACTGTAAACAGTTCGTGAAGGAAAACCAGTTTAACTCCCTGCTGCACCACGATGCAAACCCTATGCTCACGGGCTTCCTCTATTACAAGCTCTCCGCCATGGCACAAGACAATATCCGGGTCACGCAGCACATTCTTCCCATCTCCTCCGATGATACGGAGCGGATTATGGATTTGATTGAAATTACAGGCATCCTGCTAAACAACGCCATGGAGGCAAGAGATACCTACGGCATTGCCGAGCACGCTGTCTCCGTGGAGCTCTTTTCCGCTGGGGACACCCTTCACATCCGGGTAAAAAACACCTGCCCTTATATCCCTGCGGAGGAGTTAAAGCGGCTGACAAAAAAGGGCTACAGCCAAAAGGGCGAAAACCGGGGCTTCGGTCTCTACAACGTGGACAAGCTTGTGTCCAAATATAAGGGCAGCCTCCTGATAGGCAACGAAAAATCTGAGGACGCCAACTGGTTTACCGTGCAGATTTCCATCGCGGGCTGGCATTAGCCTGCAAAAGCTGCAGGCCGCCATCCCTCACCGCCATATCTGTGTCTTTATCGCATATTCCCTAAAGCCGGCTGAAATCCGGTTCTTCAAAAAACCAGAAACTACGCTCACTTGCTCCTACTTTTTTTCCAAATATACCTAACAGAGTAACACTAAAAGCTAAAATGCTGGAAATAGACATAATGCTCCCCCCCTTTCTCCGCCTTTATATTTGCCAGGGACAGCAGCGCTGTCTGGTGGACTATGACCCACAGCGCCGCCATGGCGCAGGAGCCGCAGCCTGTCAGCACGGCATATACTGACAGAAGGCATATTACAAGGAAAACCATACACTTACCTCTCATCAACCTTCCCTTGTCCGGCACCGGACGCGTCGGATTGAGCGCCGGCTTTAAGATGATGTTCATCAGTGCGCAGATCGCCAGAATCACCACGCCCTGCACCGTTGACAATGCAAAGAGCGCCGGCAACACAACCACGGAATTGAAAAAGATAAGAAATGAAAAAAGCAGACAGCTTCTGTAGCTTCTGCAGTGCATGCCGCCCATACGGCTGCGCACCAGGGCAAAGAATAACATTGCTGTCAAAAATTCCTTCATATACCCCATCATCGTAAAGAACAGAAGCAAAAGTATGAATTTACTGCCATCTATCCTGACTGCCGCAAGGAATACCCTGGCATAATACCAGTCCTCCTCTGTCAGTTCTGTTTTTCCCAGCATAGCCTGCCTCCCACAACAAAATTTTCACTTTTTATTCTAATTTGTCGAATTTTGTCGAACGGCTATACTTGTTCAAAATAGGAACTATAGTTACATAAGGCACAAAAATTCCTAAAAAAATCTCTCAGAATTTTAGTTCACTCAATGAATTTATATAGTTCACCAAAATAATTGCCACAGAACCCCTGCAGAGGTATTTATAATTACATTGTTACTTATATACTTATATTTAACTATGCGCTGTGTGCTGGTTAAAGACCGCCACGAAAGTGAAAGGATAAGGAGGACACAAATGGTAGAGGGATATAATAATGCTGGAAAAAGAATTTATGATTTGCGGGTAGCACAGGACATATCAAGATCCGACCTGGCAAAAAAAGCACATATTTCCATGAAATTTCTTTACGAAATTGAAACTTGTAAAAAGGGATTTTCCGCAAAAACACTGCTGAAGCTGTCAAAGGTCTTAAAGACCGACTGCGACTATATTTTAACAGGAAAAAGGAAGTATAATAAAAAGAACTGAGTCGCAGACGGCAACAAAAAGGAGCCAAAGGCTCCAGACGGATTGGGGTGCCAGTTTGACTGACACCCCAATCCTATTGATACAGATACGCTATATCACTTTACCTCCGCATAATCTACCACCTGCGGCACATCCTCCCCGGCAAATTCCAGCACCGGTATCATCACTCTGCGGTCCTCGTCCTCCGCTAAATACAGCTCCTGCAATGTCACCGACACGTTTCCTTCTTTTTTCAGCATATTGGCAATCGCCTGGGATAAGACCACATCCATCTCCTCATCCTTACGGATATAATCCGCTGCGGCTTCCCTCGTAACTGCCACCAGAATCGTGCCGGACAACAGACGCTCCTCCTCTATGGCCTCCAATATATCCTCAAATACATCATCATCCTCAGTGAGCGACTCATGGAATAAAAGCAGCTCTACATGCCCGAAATCCATGGTAGCTGCATGATTCCTGGAATAGCTGTCGCGAAAGGCGCGCAAGCTGTTTTTCGTATCCTCCGCTGTCTTAATTTTCACGGCCTCTCCTGCCTCCGCCTTATAGCCCTGCATATCCGCCATCGCCACCGCATAGGCATGGGTATGCCGTTTTAGTGCAGTCTCACTGTCCGCCTGGTCAATTCCCAGCATGAGGACATAGTCCCTGTCCTCAATATCTACTTTATCACAGCCGCAAAAAACCGCTGCCGTAATTATAAGACTGCCGGCCAGCAGCACATTTTTTGCAGCCGCCTTTGTCCCTTCCTTCCGTTTTGCTGCACCATCCGATTGCTGCTTTGCAGGAGATTTCTTTTTCTGCTTTCCCCTTCCCATCCAAAGCATGAGCAGCGGAAGTAAAAACGCCAGCGGTAAATCCACCCACACACCGTAATCCTCATACCATACCAGCACATTATCAAAATTCGTATACAGGGAGGCGAAGGCCCAGGCAGAAATCAGGATAATGGCGGGAAAGAGAAGCGTGCGCCGGGAAATTACCTGCTCCCATGCCATACAACCATAAAATATACTGCCGCTGAATATAATAAATAGTCCGAGAATCAAAAAAGGCATCACGATAATATCCAATCTGGTAATCACATTTCCCGGAGCAGAAATTGTCTGCAGCATATTTGCTACCCCAAAGAAATTCTCAGCCAACGCCTTTTCTCCTACCGTGAGAAATGCCATGGCAAATACAGCCACATTCATAAGAAGCCCCGTTACCAATCCCGCCATGGCTGCCGACTGGTATCTCCGTTTTTCGGAGTCTGAACGGGATATTTCCCGCAGCTCCTCCTCCGGCAGGACATTCCACCGGGGCATAAAATACAAGACGCTCTCCAAAGGAAGATAGAAAAGCAGGATCCGGCACACTGCCAGGAGGGTCTGCTCCGGAACGTCTCCGACTGCCGAGAACCGCTGCCCTTCCAGCGTACCCAAGTGCCATCCTGAGACAGCCAGTATCCAGATAAGGATAATCGGCGCCAGTATCCACCAAAAAATCATTTCCAGCAGCCTGCCCCGACCCTTTACGGTCCGAAGCATCGTATATCCCGCCACCAGTATAACCGGCAGCAAAATAAAAAACATACTGCTGTCCGGCAATAAAAACCTGCGCACCATCTGCCCGAAAATGTACAGCAGCACCACACCCCTAAACCAGAACCGCAGGGCATAAATGAGCTGCACTGCACGTTCCCCTGCACCGCCGGCGCCGGCGGCGCAGTTCTGCTTTGCCGAAACCCATATAAGATATGCGCCGAGAAGAAAAGCACAGAGGACACCGATGACCATCGTCATACCAGACCCATTCTTTATCTGCGCCGCCGCCACCGGCATAAACAACGCACCGGTGCCGAAGGTCTCGAGCAGCACCATGCGCTTTGCCTGTCTTAATGTAACCCTGTCCTCCTGCCGGGACATATTTTTTTCTGCCGCCATTTGATTTCCTACTCCTTCCTGTCTTCGCCTGCACTTTGCTGCCGCATATTCCAGACCGTCTTTTCACGGTAATTTACTCTTGATTGCTGTCCTTTTCCTCCGGGACATCTTCCTTTGCAGATGTCTGTTTCCCCGCAAAGCTGCGCAGCCGTACCCGCTCCCCCTCTTCGGTGTAAATCGGCCGTTTTTTCATAGTGCGAATAGGAAAACGCAGCACATAATCCTTAATATGGTCATACTGCCCTGCCTGTCCACCTACTGCTGGCATCATGTAAGGCGTGCCAAAGCTGTCCAGGTTCGACATATGGATTGCCAATACCAGCATGCCCAGCAAAAACCCATAAAAGCCCCATATACCGCCCATGATGATTAGGAAAAATTTCATCAGCCGGAATGCCGATGCAAATGCCTCATTGGGAATACAAAAGGCGGCAATGGCTGCCAGTGCCACCACAATTACCACAATGGTGCTGACCAGATGGGCGTCCACCGCGCTCTGCCCCACAATCAGGCCGCCCACTACGCCAATGGTATTTCCCATCTGTCCGGGCAGGCGGATTCCCGCCTCCCGAAGCAGCTCAAACAAAAACTCCATCAGCAGCACCTCTACCAAAACGGGAAAGGTCACCGCCGTTCTCGCCGAAGAAATTGCCAGCAAAAGCTCCGTAGGGAGCACCTCGGTATGAAAACAGGTTAACGCCACATAAAAGCCCGGCAGTCCGATGGCAATGACCATGGCAAGAAAACGCAGTACTCTGGCAAAGCTGGCAACCCACCACTGATTATAATAATCGTCTGCCGCCTGGAAAAACATCGGAAAGGTCACCGGCACAATCAAAACCTCCGGCGAATTATCCAAAATAATAACCACTCTGCCTTCAAGCAGGGCAGACGCCGCCTTGTCCGGACGTTCCGTGCTCTGACACAGAGGAAACGGAGAGTACCACTTTCCTGACAGCAGGTGCTCTAACATACCGCTGTCAAACAGGGCGTCAATATCAAAGCTCTCCATCCGCCGCTGTATCTTCTCAATCAGCTCCGGCTTTGCCATTCCCTCCATATAACAGATGGCATACTCGGAGCGGCTCCTCTGCCCGGTCTGGTTCTGCAGTATCTTTAATTTTGGATCCTTAATCCGTCTTCTTAACAGGGCAGTGGAGGTACGGATACTCTCATTAAAGCCATCTCTTGCGCCTCGGGTGCCCTGTTCCGAGGGCGCCTGGTCAATGCTCCTCACCGGCAGGCTCTTGCTGGAAAGTATAATCACCTTGTCATAGCCATCCACAAAAATACTGGTGTCTCCCTTCAGCACACCGGCAACGGCGTCCTCCATGGTGTCCTTTTTCTGGATATCTACGCTTTCAATTTCTTCCTCCAAAAAATTTTGAAAGGGGCGCGGCTCCTCTATGCTCCGCCACTCATACATCAGCGGGTGCAGTACGGTGCGCTCCACCATTTCACTGTTTACAAGTCCATCAATGTACACGAGATAAATGCGAAGCTGCGTTTTGCCTCTGCGCAGCGTAAACGTTTTCTTCACCATATCCCCACAGTTTTCAAACAGGCTGTCCACCACCGCAATATTCTTATCTATTTCTTTGCTGATTTCCACATCAATCCTGTGCTGTTCATCATACATGTTTTATTCTCCTTGCCAAACTAAAAAAGCCCTTTGATAGACTATCTGTTTTGAGTCTATCTCAGGCTGTTTCTCCTAGTATGTGCCAAAGAATGAAAAATATTCACGTCTTATTTTTCTTTGTCCTGCAAATTTTGAATGACAATCAGCTCTTGATTGTATATATGTTTTCTCATAATTTCTATTGCAGCATCCTTGTCTCCATTGATAATTGCTTTTGTAATTTTGTCATGCTCCTCCACAAGCACATCATGATAGCTGAAATCCTTCACATATTCCACCCGGTAACGGTATACCTGCTCTTGCAGGCTGTGGGCAGTGGAAATCAGCCGGCGGTTTTTAGTGGCCTCAAAAATAACATCATGAAACCGCACATCACCCTCCACAATATCCGGCACTTTTTTATTTAATATCAACATCTGAAAATCAGCATTAATACGAAGAAGCTGTCTCTTTTCCTCCTCGGTAATCCGTTCACACGCCAGCGAAACCGCCAGTTCTTCAATGGCAACCCTCACCTCTAAGGAGTCCTTTAAATCCTTTATAGTAATCCGCGCCACCTCTGCGCCCCGCCGGGGAATCATCACCACCAGACCCTCCAGCTCCAGCATGCGGATGGCCTCCCTTACCGGAGTCCTGCTGACGCCAAGCTTTTTTGCCAGCGTAATCTCCATCAGCCGTTCCCCCGGCTCAAAATCACCGTTAATAATCGCCCTTCTGAGCGTTTGAAACACCACATCCCTAAGGGGCAGATATACATTATTATCTAATTTGAGCTCCATTATAATACCTCTACCTCTCGGAAATCTCATTTACCGGTGCAACAACATAGACCTCCCTTGTAAGGCCTTGTGCTACGATTTCATTTCTCGCATCCTCCGCCAGCACATGATCCGTAAAGATGCCGAATACCGTGGGGCCGCTGCCCGTCATCATTGCATTTTTTGCACCCGCCGTCCGAACAGTATCCTTAAGGACAAGCACCTCCGGGTGCAGCCGGATTGTGACATTCTCCAGCACATTTACCATTCTCGCCGTCACGCCGTCAAGATTTTCATTATGCAATGCCTTTATCATCCCATCAATATCCGGGTGTACCACATGTTTTTCCGCATCAAAGCCACGGTACACCTCCCCCGTGGATACTTCCATCGGAGGCTTCGCCACCAGAATGTGGCAGTCCGGCAATGCCGGCAGTTTTGTGAGCTTTTCTCCGATGCCTTCTGCCAGGGCGGTGCCGCCCATGATGCAATAAGGTACGTCCGCACCCAGGCTTTTGCCGTAATCCATTAACGCCTCCTCGGACAAATGAAGCTCAAACAACAAATTGCACGCCTTTAGCGCCGCTGCACAGTCAGCGCTTCCCCCCGCCATTCCCGCCGCTACAGGAATATGCTTATCAATGTACACTTCCATGCCCTTCTTCACTGCAAATTCCCGCTTCATCAGCAGAATTGCCTGATAGACCAGATTCTTTTCCCCGGTAGGAATCTTTGTATCACTGGTGGTAATCCGTATCTCATCCTCCGGTATGGACGTAAACCGCAAGGTATCAAACAAGTCAATCGTCTGCATAACCATCCTGACATCATGATAACCGTTTTCCCTGCTGCCTAATACATCCAGCCCCAAATTCACCTTGGCAAATGCCTGTAAAGTCACTGAAGCCATAGCTCTCCTTTCCGGTTCCTTCCGTACATTTCTATACTGGTGCTCCTTCAATTTTTACTGTTCTTAGTATTATACTAAGATATTTTAATAACAGCAATAGACTTTTTTTAAAAAATGTGTTAATATTTTACCAGTATATGCCGATACATTATATGAAGTCTACATGGATGTATGATTTATTTGGCTAAGGAGGGTAAAATTATGAGTTTAAGTGGAGTAACAAGTAACACAAGCACACCGTCTACATATCAGACGAAAGTTGATAATACCAGGGCGAGTGAGAACACGGCTGCTGCTAAGACATCAGAGGAGACCGCTGTCGTTTACGAGAAGTCTTCTTCTACCAACGCTGCTGCTGACAGCAAGAACATTGTGGCAAAGTTAAAGGCAGATGCTGAGGCAAGAACCGCATCTATGAAAAGCCTGGTGGAGAAGCTGCTTTCCAAGCAGTCAAAGACATTCCAGCTTGCATATTCCCAGGATAAGGACAGCATCTGGAATCAGATTAGACAGGGGAACTTCCAGGCAGATGCACAGACCATAGCACAGGCAAAGGAAGACATTTCCGAGGACGGCTACTGGGGCGTAAAGCAGACTTCTGAGCGTATGTTAGATTTTGCAAAGGCACTTGCCGGCGGAGATTCCAGCAAGATTGACATCCTGACAAAGGCAATCGAAAAAGGCTTTAAGCAGGCTGAGAAGCAATGGGGCGGAGAGCTTCCTGACATCTGCCAGCAGACCTACGACGCAGTTATGAAGGGAATGCAGGCATGGAAGGACGAGGCTAACTCTTCTGTAAATGCATAAGCAGGCTTTAAAGGCAATAACAGACACAATAAAACGAGCTATCATAACCTGATAGCTCGTTTTGTTATTTACACTATTTATTTTGCAGTATTTTTTTCATTGAGCAGCTTATTCTTCAAATCATATAACGGCTTGGACAAATCCACATAAACGATCTGCGGGTTTACCAGACGCCTTGACTCCTCCCACAAAGTTTCCAGCTCCCTCCTGCAATACGCTTGAATCTCCATGGTTTTCGGGGAATCATAGACGCACTGCCCCTTCTGGAACACCGGCACTAAAAGCTCCCGTATGGTATAGGTTCCTGCCGCCAGAGTAGAACGCTTCCAGGTGTCAATCGGGTCAAAAATTTCCAAATCCCGGCTCTCATCATAAACCTCATCATACAGTGCAATCAGGTCTGCTCTTATTTTTCCGGTTTCCTTATCGTAAATTCTAAACACCGTCTTATTTCCCGGATTCGTAACCTTAATAGGATTCTCTGATATTTTAATCTTTGCCTCAAAGGTGTCCGCATCCGCTCTCTTTATAGCTGCCAGCTTATACACTCCGCCAAATGCCGGACAATCTGCGCTGGTAATCAAATTCGTGCCCACCCCCCAGGAGGTGATGGCGGCACCATGGGTTTTTAAGCTGTCTATCAGATATTCATCTAAATCGGAGGAGGCGGAGATAACCGCAGCCTGATGCCCCGCCGCATCCAGCATTTTTCTTGCCTTTTTGGAAAGATAAGCCAAATCACCGCTGTCCAGCCGGATACCGTATTTCTTCGGCATGATTCCCGCCGCCCGCAGCTCGTTGAATACCCGGATGGCGTTTGGCACACCGGATTTTAATGTATCATAGGTGTCCACCAGCAACGTACAGGCATCGGGATAGAGCTTTGCATATGCCTTAAATGCGGTGTATTCATCTGGGAAGCTCATAATCCAGCTATGCGCATGCGTGCCCAGCACCGGCACGTCAAAAAGCTTGCCGCAGAGCACATTGGAAGTACCGGCGCAGCCGCCAATCACCGCCGCTCTCGCCCCGTAAGTTCCCGCATCCGGCCCCTGCGCCCGCCGAAGCCCAAACTCCATCACCCCGTCTCCCCGGGCTGCCTGGCATACTCTGGACGCCTTGGTGGCAATGAGGCTCTGATGGTTCACGATATTTAAGACTGCCGTCTCTATGAGCTGTGCCTCCATAATCGGCGCAACCACTTTCACCAGGGGTTCTCTCGGAAACACCACTGTTCCCTCAGGAATTGCATAGATATCTCCGGTAAAATGAAAACCTGCCAGATAATCCAAAAAATCTTCTTCAAATATACCCAGCCCTCTTAAATACTCAATGTCCTCATAAGAGAACGAAAGATTTTTAATGTATCCGATAATCTGTTCCAGCCCTGCTGCAATGGCGTAACCGTTTCCTGACGGATTCTTTCGATAGAAGGCATCAAACACTACTACCGAATCCTTTGTATCCTTTTCGGCCTGTTTAAAATAACCCTGCATCATAGTCAGCTCATATAAATCCGTCAAAAGTGTCCAGTTTGATGTGCTCATAACAATTCCTGCCCTTTCTTAAATTACCATTATTTACATGCGTTAAACACTAAGTCAAAGTATATCTCATTTCCGCAGCTTTCACAAGAAAATCCTTGTATTTTTTTCTCTATTCCTGTATAATATTTGAGGTTATGCCTAATTCATTCTGAATATGTATGATGCGGCAGACATATGTATGAAATATACCATTCGTTTTTTTTGTACAGAATACAGATAACACTGGGAGGATATTTTGTCATGACTAACATTACGGGAGCAGAGACTCCAATCGAGAAATATGCAGGTATCTTAGCACATCCGACCTCCTTTCCCGGCCCTTACGGCATTGGCGATTTGGGAAAGGGAGCCTATCAGTTTGTTGACTTTCTGGAACGCTCCGGGCTGAATTTGTGGCAGGTGCTGCCGTTAGGCCATACCGGCTTCGGCGATTCCCCATACCAGCCTTTCTCCTCCTTTGCAGGACAGCCTCTGATTATCAGCATTGACCATTTAAAGGAGCTTCAGTTACTATGTGACAACGATTTTAGCGATATGCCAAGCTGGAATCCTGTGGATGTGGACTACGGGACTCTCATTGATTTTAAAACAGGGCTGCTAAAGCTTGCCTATGAACGGTTTATCAATCCAGAATATCACGATCTTTTAAGCGGCGATGAAACGCTGATGGCGAAATATAATGATTTCTGTGAGCATACTGAATGGCTGACGGATTATGCACTGTTTATGGCCGGCAAGGATTATCATGATGGCGCACCATGGTATATGTGGGAGGACACCCTGAAAAATCCGACGGAAGCGCAAAAGAAAAAATGGATTGCAGAGTTAAAGACCGAGATGGGCTACTATCAGTTTATTCAATTTATGTTCCATCAGGACTGGTATGCACTAAAAGCATATGCCAATAAAAAGGGAATCAAGATTGTAGGCGATATTCCGATTTTTGTCGCCTGGGACAGCGTGGATGTATGGTCCCACAAAAAGCTGTTTGAGCTGGATTCCAAGGGATACCCGACAGTGGTTGCCGGAGTGCCGCCGGATTACTTTTCCGCCACCGGACAGCTTTGGGGAAACCCACTGTACAAATGGTCCTACCATAAAAAAACCGGCTACGACTGGTGGATTAAGCGGCTCCGCCATCAGATGACGATTGCGGACTATGTGCGTATTGACCATTTCCGGGGCTTTGACAAATACTGGGCAGTTCCCTTCGGAGATGAGACTGCTGTTAATGGTAAATGGATAGAGGCGCCAGGCATTAACTTCTTCACTACCTTAGAGGCTACGCTGGGTTACGACTGCCCGATTATCGCCGAGGACCTGGGCGAGATTGACCAGTCCGTTGTGGCGCTGCGGGATAAGTTTGGCTTCCCAGGCATGAAGATTTTGCAGTTTGCCTTTGAAAACCCGGAGGAGAACCATTTCCTACCACACAATTTTACAAGAAACTGTGTGTGCTACACCGGCACGCACGACAACGACACAACTCTGGGCTGGTATAAGCATGCTTATGAGGCCTCCAAGGATAAGCTGCGCCGCTATTT
>CAMWOF010000031.1 GCA_947175805.1 uncultured Clostridiaceae bacterium | reverse complement strand
CGAGATATAGTACGGTCTCGTGGGCTCGGATATTTTTACTAGTGAAAATCATAGTACTGCGGCCCCGCCGGAAGATACTTCATGATGGAATCAAGCACGTCCTGCATATTCCTTCCCTTCAAGGCGCTTACCGGGATAATCTCTGCAAAATCCAGCACATTCTTGTACTTTTCAATGGCATGGGCAACATCCTCCGGAGTGGCGGTATCTATCTTGTTAATAATTAAAAGAATCGGCGTCCTGACCTTGGCAAGCTGCTCAATAATATACCGCTCTCCGGCGCCGATAAACACGGTTGGCTCCACCAGCCAACAGATGACATCCACTTCATTTAACGTGCCCTCTGCCACATTCAGCATATACTCGCCCAATTTATTTTTTGCCCTGTTAATCCCCGGCGTATCCAGGAAAATAATCTGTCCCTTATCATCCGTATACACCGTCTGTATCCTGTTTCTTGTAGTCTGCGCCTTGTTGCTGGTTATAGCAATCTTCTGCCCAATTAAATGATTCATCAGCGTAGATTTCCCCACATTCGGTCTGCCGATAATCGTCACAAAGCCCGACTTATATTCCTGTCTCTTTTGCATATTTTCCCGTGCCTTCTCTTTCATACCCTAAAACACATTTTTGATTTCTCCAAAATGTGCCCTATTTTCCGCCAGCTTGTGTTCATTTCCCACAACACAGAGAATCCCGCTGTCGGTGACAGCCCGCACAATCGGCGCCAGACCTCTGATAACCTCCGGCGTGGTGGCAAGAATATCATCCCTGTCCTTTTGCAGCTCCGCATCCGTCACACCACTTAGGTATGCCGCAAAATGAAACGCCCCTTCTGCCACCGGCGTAAGCGGGGCATCCAGCTTGGCAATGGTGCCGATAATATATTTCGTCATATCCCTCTCGTCGGAATCAAAATGCTCCACGTATGCCGGTGCATTTTGGAATATTTCATAAGTTTCCATCAGATTCGGATCCCTGTATGATACAAGGCTTCCTACGCCTGCCCTGCTAAATGAGCACATGGCGCCATAGGCACCTCCCTTGACCCGCACCTTAAGCCATAAATAATCATAAGAAAATATTACCCTTAAAACATCCAAGGATGCAGTATAGTCATATCCCGCCGTCTTATAATTTCCCGCTGTCGCCACATACTGCACCTTGCCCGCAATGCCAAAGCCCTCGTTTAATATTTCAAAAGGCTTCTTTGTCCCCGGGTCATGCAGTGTTCTGGTAGAAAGCCCCTCGCAAAAATGGGACACATTTTCTCCCAGCACCGCCTCCACATCCTGGGTGCCGGTATAGGAGATAATCAGGCTTCCCTTTCTCAAAATCTCCCCCAGCGTAAGCGCTAACATATCCTTAAGCTTTTCTTGGCGTTCCTCAAAATGGCAGTCCAAATCATCCAAAAACTCATAGTATGCCACGCCGTCCGTCATATCCTTATAGCGGGCGGCAGGGGAAAAATAGGTCTGTGCCCGCAAAGATGCCGTGTTATGTCCCGCACTTGCAAGCTCCTCCTTTAACCCGATTTTGCACTCCGCAATAATTTCCTTTAACCGCTTCTCATCTGTAATATGGGAATGATATAAAACCTCCTCCGTCAAGGCAAATCCCTTATCAAGCTTATCATAAAAGGTCTTAAACTTCACCAAAAACAGCGGCGTAAACACGTCCGTCTGCTCATGCGTAAAGCCCGACATGTCAAAGCTGACTCCGCCTGTGTGGATATTGATTTCATTGGACAACTCCCGATAGCTGTAATTATCCGTATCTACATATTTAAATAGCTCCGTGAGCAGCGCTGCATACGGGTATAAATTCTCCTCCATATCCGTCAGTTGAAAGCACAGCGTGAGGTAGGCAATATCATTTGTAAACAGCTTATGCCCTATCACCGGCACGCCGTTTATCTCGTACTCCTGATTATTCAGCCTTCTTGCCTCCCTGCCAATATCAGAAAGACTTAATAACGGCAGCTTTTCCAGCTCCTCCTTTGTGGACGGCGTCATCTGGTACTCCACCAGCGCCTTTTTGTCGTCAATCAACGCTTGCAGCTCTGCCTCAGAAAGCCCCGCCTTATATTCCGCAAGCTTCCTTTTCGTCTGCTCCTCTAAACGCTGGTTCAAGCCCCGCTCCGGCTTAAACACAAGAATTGTCTTATGCGGGTTCTCCAGGATATACGTCTTTAGGAGCTGTTCAAAATACCCCGCCTGCATTTTTTCCCTGAGAAGTGCAAACACCTCATTGGTCTGAATATGGATAAACGGCTTACTGTCATCATATAACCAGCTGTCAAACAGCTTTAATCCATACATCAGCCCCTTTGGATAATTTCCAAAATTTGCCTCTTTATATTTGAATTCAAAAAAATTCATGGATGCCTCTAAAGCGCGACGGTCAAGCCCCTGCTCCACAATATCCCGCAACGTGCCCTCTAATACATTTACAAAGGCAGTCTCGTCTGAGGCGTTTGCCCCCTTGGAAATAAAGCTGTAGATGGGCTGCTTGATTCCATTGTCATAGGAGCTGACAAAATCCATGCCGATTCCCGCATCAATCAGGGCAGTCTTTAACGGCGCCCCCGGCGCATCAGTCAGAGCGTAATCAAGAATCTGAAATGCCAGATAAAGCTCCCTGTCCAGGCTGTCCGCAATGACTGCATTGTAGCTCAAATAGGTATGGTTCTCCTCAGGCTCCGTATCTGAAATAGAGTAGGTCTTTTCCACCCGCCTCGCACTGTCAAATGGCGGCTGCGTGGCAATGGAGGAATCAATCTCCAGATAATCATATTCACTTAAATATTCCTCATCGATATAGGCAAGCTCCTTCGCCATATCCATATCCCCGTAGAGATAAATGTAGCTGTTGGAGGGATGATAATAGGTCTGATGGAACCGAATAAAATCCTCCCTTGTCAAATCCGTAATATAGTCCGGGTCACCACCGGACTCACAGCCGTAGGTAGTATCAGGAAGCAGTGAGCTTTGGATATTCCTGAACAGCACCTGCTCCGGCGAGGAGTAGACGCCCTTCATCTCATTGTACACCACCCCGTTATAGGTCAGCTCGCCATCTAAACTGTCCAGGTCATAATGCCAGCCTTCCTGCTTCATAATCTCCGGTCTTTCATAGATATTCGGATGGAACACTGCATCCAAATAGACATCCATCAGATTTTCAAAATCCTTTATATTGCAGCTTGCCACCGGATATACGGTCTTATCCGAATAGGTCATTGCATTTAAAAATGTATTCAGGGAGCCCTTTGCCAGCTCCACAAACGGATCCTTCGCCGGATATTTTCTGGAGCCACATAGGGTGGAATGTTCCATGATATGCGGCACACCGGTATCATCAGCTGGCGGTGTCTTAAAGCCGATGGTAAAAACCTTATTTTCATCCGCACTGCTGATGGCGACCACCCGCGCCCCTGTCTTATTGTGCCGTATAATATAGCCTGTGGCATTTAGCTCCTCAAGCCTTGTCTCCTCCAAAATCGTATACGCCTTTAGCTGTGACTGTTCTAACATACGTTTACCTCCGTAATATGTCTTTCTTTCATTTACATACTAAGCATATAATTACAATATAACCCATTATGGAAGCTGTAAAACCTTCTATTGCCAATTCTCATGCCGGAATCCATTTCCATGAATTACAAAATACTATGCTAGACATCATACCACATATGTTTAGGTGATTACAAGAAATTGTATACTATTTTTGTATGAATTCCTCTTATCACTCTTGCTTTACATTTACATAAAAAAAAGCTATAATTGTGACGAATTATGTTTTTAAGTTAAAAAACAACATTATAATTTGAGAATCCCTGCAAACTATACAGATTTGCAATTATGATTCCACGTTAAAGGAGTGTTTAAATTGAAAGATACTGTTGAAATCAGATGGCATGGCAGAGGCGGCCAGGGTGCAAAGACCGCTGCACTGCTGCTTGCGGATGTTGCATTTAAGGTAGGAATGCATGTACAGGGCTTTCCTGAATACGGGCCGGAACGCATGGGTGCGCCGATTACTGCCTACAACCGCATCAGCGATTCTGTGATTCGCGTACATTCCAACATCTACGACCCCGATTTCGTTGCTGTTGTTGACGAAACCCTTTTAGAATCCGTAGATGTGACCCAGGGGCTTAGCAAAGACGGCGGTATTATTGTCAACACCTCCCGTCCCAAGGAGGAGATTCTCCCCCATTTAAAGGGCTATGAGGGTAAGGTATACACCATTGACGCCCACAAGGTATCCATGGCAACCCTTGGCAAATATTTTCCAAACTCTCCAATGCTGGCAGCCGTTGTCGCCGTCAGCGGAGTGATAGAAAAAGATAAATTTTTAGACGAAATGCAGGCCTCTTATGCACACAAATTTGAGAAGAAACCAGAAGTCATAGAGGGTAACATGAATGCGCTAAAAATGGCGTTTGAGGAGGTACATTAATGGCAACAGATATCAGTAAAATTCACGAAAAGAGTCCATGGCAGGATATTACTCCGGGCAACCAGATATACGGTGCAGGCACCTCCAAGGATTTTATGACCGGTGAATGGAGAACCCAGACCCCGGTATTGGATGCAGAAAAATGTACGCAATGCCTTTTGTGTACACCGGTATGCCCGGACAGTTGTATTCCGGTGAAGGATATGAAACGTGAGGACTTTGATTTAGAGCATTGTAAGGGCTGCGGCATATGTGCAAAGGCCTGCCCTTTCGGTGCCATCAGTATGAGGGAGGGACAATAAATGGGTATCAGAGAACGCTTATCAGGAAATGAGGCCGTTGCCTATGCCATCAAGCAGATTAACCCGGATGTAATGCCCGCATTTCCCATTACACCATCCACAGAGATTCCGCAGTATGTTGCCGGATATATTGCCAATGGTGAAATTGACACGGAATTTATCCCCGTAGAGAGTGAGCACAGCTCCATGAGCGCTACCTTAGGCGCCAGCGCAGCAGGCGCCAGAGCATTAACCGCCACTTCATCCTGCGGGATGGCTCTTATGTGGGAGGAGCTCTATGTAGCTGCCTCAAACCGGCTTCCTGTCGTTTTGGCATTGGTAAACCGTGCCCTTTCCGGACCAATCAATATCAACTGTGACCATTCCGACAGTATGGGTGCCAGAGACTCCGGCTGGATTCAGATTTATGCTGAAAACAATCAGGAGGCATACGATAATTTTTTGCAGGCATACCGCATTGCCGAGCACAAGGATGTGCGGCTGCCAGTCATGATATGCCAGGACGGTTTCATAACCAGCCATGCCGTGGAAAATATTGAGCTGATTGAGGATGATAAGGTAAAAGCCTTTGTGGGCGAATACAATCCCGAAAATTATTTATTAAATGCCGAACAGCCCATGGCGGTTGGACCTTATGCCACCTCTCCCTACTATATGGAAACAAAAAAGGGACAACGGGAGGCAATGATAAATGCAAAGGATGTCATTTTAGAGGTCGGCAGAGAATTTGGGGCAATGTCCGGCAGAAGCTATGGCTTTTATGAGGGCTATCAATTAGAGGATGCGGATTATGTTATGGTCATCATCGGCTCTGCTGCCGGTACCGCCAAGGATGCCGTTGACATACTCCGGGATGCCGGCAAAAAAGTGGGCATCTTAAAGGTACGTGTTTTCCGTCCGTTTCCTGCAAAGGAGCTGGCACTGGCACTGCAAAACGCCAAAGCCATCGCCATTATGGACAGAGCCGAGAGCTTTTCCGGCGAAGGTGGTCCTTTGGGAACTGAGCTGACTACCGCCCTGTTCCACGCAAAATCCACGGCAAAGGTGGTAAATTATTTCTACGGCCTGGGTGGACGTGATTTCCGCGTAGAAAATGCAGAAGCTGTCTTTGAAGAAATCGCATCAAAGGACAATATTGAACCATATCAGTATATTGGCTTGCGTCAGTGATGCAATTACCATGGACATACAAATACAAAGAAAGACTGTATCTGCTTATGTGTCAGCCCCTGTGGGTATGAAACAGGCAGGCAGAAAGGATTGATAATAGTATGGAAAGAAAAACATATAATTTTAAAGAAACCATGAGCAAGCCGGAACGTCTGGCGCCCGGTCACAGAATGTGCGCCGGCTGCGGCGGCACCATTGCGGTTCGCGCCGTGCTCCGGGCTCTTCACGAGGGAGACAAAGCGGTTATCGGCAATGCTACAGGCTGCCTGGAGGTATCCAGCTTCATGTATCCCTATACCGCATGGGAGGACAGCTACATACACAATGCCTTTGAGAATGCCGGCGCAACCCTCTCCGGTGTAGAAACCGCCTACAATGTATTAAAGAAAAAAGGGAAAATTAACGACACCTACAAATTCATCACCTTTGGTGGTGATGGCGGCACCTATGATATCGGTCTGCAGTCCCTGTCCGGCGCCATGGAAAGAAATCATGACCTGGTTTATGTCTGCTACGATAACGGCGCTTATATGAATACGGGCATTCAGCGTTCCTCCGCCACTCCAATGTATGCGGATACCACCACGACTCCGGTGGGAAGCGCCTCTGACGGCAAGCTGCAAAATAGAAAGGATTTGGCAAGTATTATCGCCTCCCACGATGTACCTTATGTGGGACAATCCACCTTTATCGGCAATTTTAAGGATTTGCACCAAAAGGCAGAAAAGGCAATCTATACAGAGGGCGCCTGCTTCTTAAATATTATGGCGCCTTGTCCGAGAGGCTGGCGGTATGAGACGGACGATATTATGAATATCTGCAAGCTGGCAGTTGAGACCTGCTACTGGCCGCTGTTCGAGGTAGAACACGGCAAATGGACGCTGAACTATGAGCCGAAAAAGAAGCTGCCGATTGAGGATTTCCTGAGACCTCAGGGGCGTTTTAAGCATCTGTTTAAGCCGGGAAATGAACATCTTCTGGAGCAATTCCAACAGGAGGTTGACCGCCGCTGGGAGGATTTGATGTTTATGTGTTCGAGATAACGTAATATGATATCAATGTTGGATAAAAAAGGCTGTCGCACAAATTTTCAGGCGACAGCCTTTATGCCTTATCCTTAAGCTCCACACTGTCCTTCCAATAACGCTTTGGAAAAAGCTGCCTTTGCAGCTTTTCATTTCTTCTATCCTCAATGGTCATAGCTTCAAAATAATCTTTCCATAGGTCTTGAAACAGTTCCTCCGTCTCCGAGTAAGCCCCCGGCTGCTCCTGCAGCAATGCTTCGCTATCACACAAAATATATGTATGCTCGCCGGCAGCGTGCAGCACCGCCTCGTGATGGGTGGCATTTAGAATAATAAAGTTCTCTGATGGAAAGCGGTCAGAAAAATGCTCCGCCAACACCAGGGTAATCCGGTTCTTGGGCGTACATCGGGCAAAGAGCACACCGTTTTCCAGCTCGCAAAACCGTATAAATTCCAAATGGTGGGTAGCCTCCCCTCCCACCGTCCTGCCCAATGCAAAGCAGCGCATCACAGCCGGGTCATGCATATTCTGAAATACCCTTTTGCTGTCCCGCATAGAAAAAGCTGTTACAATCGTATGGTATATCGCGTCCGCCTTATCTATGGCATCTGACATGGCTGCATAGCAGAGTTGCTCATATGCCTCATAGCCCAGCCTCGACTTAAGGGTTCTTATGACCTTTTCAGCCTTTTTGGCATCAGGCAGTACCGTGACATATTCCGCAAACAGCTCCATATTCCATGTATCGCCAGTAATCAGACGCTTTTCCGTATGAGGGCCTGCAGCCGCCCACGCATCATACACTCCCGTAAATATTCCTTCCAGACTATCCTCACAGACAAAAATCTTCATACCTAATCTCCATTCCGCCGCCAGGCCGGCGGCACAAATAGTAAGGGAAGTCTACTTTACCCCTTACGCATCCAGCACTAAAATGCCGTCCTCCGTCAGCGTTGCCTTCTGGTCATCAAACAGGGACAACTGCCGGTATACCGGACCTATCTCCCTTACAGCCCGATTCTCGGAATTCAACAGGTTCGACAGGATATAGTCCTCCTCCACTTTGACGGGATACATCTGCCTGCCGTTACATGTAATGAAGTATAATGCCCGTTTTAAAACCACACCCATCTTTTTTAAATCCTGATAATCCAGAATGGCGCTCCTTCTTGCTGCCACAATTCTTTTGGCAGACTTCACCCCAATCCCCGGCACCCGGAGCAAGGTCTGATAATCCGCCCGCATAATCTCCACCGGAAACTGTTCTAAATGCCGCAGCGCCCAGTCACACTTCGGGTCTAAAAACACGTTAAAATTCGGCTTATCCTCCGACAACAGCTCATCTATCTTAAATTGATAGAACCGCATGAGAAAATCTGCCTGATAAAGCCGATGCTCCCGCAGAAGAGGCGGGCCGGTCACTGGCATAGGAAGCGTAGTATCCTCCGTCACATTACAAAATGCAGAATAGTAAACTCTCTTCATCTGGAAGCGGTCATAGAGCCCCTCTGAAACCTTCATAATCTGGTAATCGCTCTCCGGCGTAGCGCCGATAATCATCTGGGTGCTCTGTCCTGCCGGCACAAAGCCCTGTACTTTTTCCCTGCTTTCCCACTGCCCTTTCCGGGCAGGAAGCTTTTGTCCATATAAAGTCCCTGGCAGTGAAGCATCCTCTTGTTTTTTTATATTTCTCTGTCCACTGCCGGAATTCGGCAAAAAAGCCTGGTCATTTCTCTGCCGCAGATTTTGAATCTGGCGCATAGGCGTCAGTAATGTCTTGCGGTTCTTATTTGGCGCGAGATGGCGAAGCCCCTCTCCCGTAGGCAGCTCCAGATTCACGCTCATACGGTCAACCAGATACCCGGTCTTTTCAATCAGCTCCGGCGGCGCGCCGGGTATCGCCTTCACATGGATATAACCATAAAAATGATGCACATTTCGGAGCTGATGTACGGTTTGGTAAATCGCTTCCATTGTCACCAGCGGACTGATACGGATACCGGAACTAAGGAACAGCCCCTCGATATAATTCCTCCGGTAAAATTCCACCGTCAACTGGCAAACCTCCTCCGGCGTAAAGGTAGCCCTTGGCGTATCTGCCCGGTTACAGTTATTCGCACAATATCTGCAGTTAAAAATACATTCGTTGGTCAGAAGAATCTTAAGCAGCGAAATACATCTGCCGTCCCCGGCAAATGCATGGCACAGACCGGCAGACAGACAATTCCCCAAGGACTTTCCGTCTCCTCTTCTGTCTACTCCGCTGGAGCTGCACGACACATCATACTTCGCCGCATCACCCAATATATGAAGCTTCTGCATTAAATCCATATCCTTCTCAATCAGCATATCCTTCACCCAGCCTAATCAAGCACAAATTTTACTGTTGCTGTACAATGTTCCTATTCCCGCACCTTTCAGAACATATGTTCTTTTATAAGAATAGTACATATGTTCTAATTTGTCAATATCAAAATGAAAAACAATAAAAAATAGCATTTTCAATCTCGTTCTTATATATTATTATTATTAAGGAGTGAACGTATTATCAATTGGAGTTTGCGGGCGGTCAAACCCAAATTTAGGAGGAACCCATGTACTTTGCTGATTTTCACTGCGATACCATAAGCGAATTATACGAACATCAAAAGACAGCCCACAGCCAGGCAAAGCCCTGGACGCTGATGCAAAACCCTTTACAGGTGGATTTGCCACGTTTAAGGGATGCCGGCTATCTGCTCCAGCATTTTGCCATTTTTATTGATATGGGAAAATATGAAAACCCTTACAATACCGCTATGCAAATGCTGGATTTGTATGACAGAGAGCTTGCCGCCTCCCCAGAGCTGGTTTCACCGGTATATAATTTAGGGGACATAAATAAAATTATGGCTGAACACAAAATTGCCGCCATTGCCACTATCGAGGAGGGGGGCATTTTAGAGGGCGACCTGTCACGTTTAGATGCACTCTATAAGCGGGGTGTCCGCCTGCTGACACTAACCTGGAATTATCCAAACTGCATAGGCTATCCCAATGCACCGCTGTCCATAGATAACGGCAGTTTTCCCATAACTCCAGACACGATTCATGGGCTTACTCCCTTTGGTTTTCTTGTTGTGGAAAAATGCGAGTCACTTGGTATTGTGGTAGACGTATCCCACCTTTCCGATGCAGGCTTTTATGATGTTGCAGACGTTGCCAAGCGACCCTTTGTCGCCAGCCATTCCAGTGCCAGGGCATTAAGCCCGCATGCCAGAAATGCCAGTGACGATATGATTCGTGTGCTGGCGGAGCATGGCGGATTGATTGGGGTGAATTTTCATCCTCCCTTTATTGAGGGAAATATAGAAAATCCCTACGGCACCATCGCCGGTATTGTAAAACACATCCGGCATATCTACCGTACAGGCGGTATTTCCTGTCTGGCTTTGGGCAGCGATTTTGACGGCATTAACAGACACTTAGAGCTTGACGATGCAGCCATGATGCCAAAGCTGTTTTATGCATTAAAAAAGGATGGCTTCTCTGAGTCCCAGATTGATGCCATCCTGTATAAAAACATGCTGCAATTTTACAATGATTACCTGCCGCAGTAAACGCTACTCGGAATATACGAGACGCTCCTCAGAAATATCCGTGAGTACCTCGTCCAAAAAACGCTTTGACAGGTATTTTGCCATATTAAGGTTCATGTCCAGATAGTTGCCGCAGTCTCTGGCTGCCGCTCCCGGAACCTCCCCCTCAAAGTCAGCCATAAATTGATACAGCTCCCGCACCAGCGGAATGATATCCTTTGAAGTATAGTCTCCTGCCAGCAAAAGATAAAAGCCCGTGCGGCAGCCCATCGGTCCAAAATAGACTGTCTTATCCTTATATACCGGATGATTGCGCATAAAGGTGGCACCCAAATGCTCTATTGTATGTACCTCCGCAGTATTCATTACCGGCTCAAAATTTGGTCTGGTCATACGGATATCAAAGGTGGTCACCACCTCCGAACCGATATGATCCTTTCTCGAAACATATACACCTGGCAGCAATGTCAGATGATTCACTTGAAAGCTATCTATTTTTTCCATTTTTATTCTCTCCTTCATATATCGTTCCAAAGCCACAATTCCCCGTGTCTGTTTATATTTGCCATGGCTTTACAGTTTTCTTAAATGTGCAGAATCATTTCCTGCATCAGCTTCACGGAATTGGCAATCGCCATTGCTTCAAATGCGGGATAATCCATGCTGGCAGAATTATCGGCCTTATCAGAAATCGCCCTGATAATTAAAAAAGGAACCTTGTTTACATAGGCGGCGTGGGCAATAGCTGCCCCCTCCATCTCCGTGCAGAACCCGGCAAAATTATCCACCAACCATTCCTTTTTTGCCGCATCTGAAATAAACTGGTCTCCGCTGACCACTCTGCCTTCAAACACCCCAATCTCAGGAAGCACCTTCTCACAGGCAGCCTTCGCAGCCGCCCTAAGCTTCGCATCCGCAGTAAAGGAAAGCGTATCCATTCTCGGAATCTGCCCTAACGGGTAGCCAAACGCCACCGCATCCATATCATGCTCTAAGGTATCTGTAGATAATACAATATCACCGATATTAATCTCAGCCTTAAGTGAGCCTGCAATTCCGGTGTTTATCACACATCTTACCTTGTATTCATCCACCAGAATCTGTGTACAAAGCGCGGCATTCACCTTACCGATACCGGAACGCACCACCACGACCTCATGTCCACTGATGCTGCCCTTATAAAAATCCATGGAAGCCTTGCTGAAAATCTCCACATGCTCCATAGTCTCCTTTAACTTTGCCACCTCTTCATCCATTGCGCCAATAATACCTATCATAGCTGCATCTCCTTATCCGTAAATCACAAATATTAGTAACCATTATTATAACATACTCATATTGTGATTGCCAACACCAAATACTATCCTTGCAACTATCCTTGAAGAACCGCAACTAGCCTGCCGCTATCCCATTTCCTGTAATACATAACCCGCCACATTATCCGCATGGTCGGCAATCCGCTCTAAATTCGTCAATATATTTAAAAATGTCACTCCTGACATCGGCTTGCACTGTTCTAAGGATAACCGCTTCATGTGCTTTTTCCGAAGCTGCCGCTCTGCCTCGTCTACCATATTTTCATATTCCATTGCTTTATTTGCAAAATCCCTGCTGTGCAGCTCCCTTGCCTGAAGGCAGTACTGGCAGCTATTTGTGACCATTTCCATCAACCCGTGCAGCTCTTCATATGCTGCCTTTGAAAAACGCATGTCATGACGGATTTTATACATGGCAATCTCCGCTAAATCCTCTGCATGGTCTCCCATGCGCTCAATATCACCCACGCTGTAAAACAGGTTTGTAATCATATTACTCTGTTCTTCACTCAAGTCTGCGCTGTTTACTTTCACCAGATAATCTGAAATATAATGTGCCATCTTATCAATGGTCTTTTCCGTTTCCGATACCAGCTTCGCCTTTTCCTCATCATTTTCTAAAACCGCCTCAAAAGACAGACGCATGTTATCGTATGTGACCTGCCCCATGTGAATGACCTCCACTGCCGCCTCCTCAATGGCAAACGCCGCATTACCCAGGATACGCTTGTCCAGGCGGCGCATGGTAAGCGCCAGCACCTTATCCGTCCTATCATCTATCGGCTCTGCAACCCGTTTTTTATCCTTTACCAAAATACCTGACAGCTTTACTAAAAAATCTGCAAATGGGAAGAGAATCAAAGTACAGGACACATTAAATATCGTATGAAATACAGAAATGCCCACGCTGGAAACATGGGAAACGGCAAAATCCTGCCAAACGAAAAACAAAACCGACATGATGATTGCAAAAATTACCGCACCCAAAACATTAAAAATCAAATGGATTGCCGCTGCCCGCTTCGCCGTTTTATGGGCTCCCACAGAGGAAATCAGTGCAGTTACGCAAGTGCCGATATTTTGACCCAGAGTAATAAATACCGCTGACTTCCATGTAACCATGCCATTCATCGCCAGCGTCTGAAGCACCCCTACAGAGGCAGAGGAGCTCTGCATAAGCGCCGTCACGATGGCACCCACCAATATAGCCAGCAGTGGATATGCACCCAGAACAGAAAATGCTTTTGCAAATACCGGAGAATCCCGGTATGTGGTAACCGCACCGGACATCATAGAAAGCCCTATAAACAGCAGCCCAAAGCCGATTAAGCCATTAGAGACATCCTTCTTTCTCTGATTTCTTACCATTATCAAGAGC
>CAMWOF010000030.1 GCA_947175805.1 uncultured Clostridiaceae bacterium | reverse complement strand
CACGATATATGTCTTGCAAAGTCCCTTTGTCTGTAAAACCGTATTATTCATTATGCTTTCCTCCTTATTCTATGCTTGCCGTATCGGAAGCCTTGATTGTTTTTGTATAAAGCGCTGTCAGGAATGAGCCGATTGCGGTCACGCCGATGAGAATTGCCGGGCAGATTACAAATATTTCCAGCGGATCAAAATCGCATTTTATGCCTGATACATCGCCGACCATGTTACCTATCCAATTCATCATTACGTTGCTGATTGGCATAAGCGCTGCCGAAGAAACGATGCAGGCAATCACCGATACGATCACAAACCGCAGTGTATGCTGTGCAACAATGCTGCTGTTAGGAATCCCCACCTCTTTCATCAGTGCAATCTCGCTCTTTTCCTTTGAGAGGAACGAACGCTCCATGAGTATGACAATCAATGCCGTTACGATCACAGTAATCATCATCATCATCTTCTTGGTCGCATTCAGCGTATCGGACATTCCCGTAAAATTATTGATGTAATCCGGGGTCGAATACACCTTGTCGGTTTCGAGCAAGCTTCTCAGCTTTTCAATGTTTTGGTTTATCTGCTCCTTGTCGGGACTGCCGTCAAAGTGTATCTGCACGCCCATCACATTACTTGCCTCCTGATGTCCGAGGTCAAAATCTTTATATAGAAAAGCGGCGTTAGCGGTGTTGACAAACGAAGAAAATGTTCCCGTGATCATAAACTCATACTCTTTCTCATTTATTACTGCCGTTACCCTGTCGCCAATCTCTGCGCCCAGGTTATCGAGGGTGCCTGCCGTTACGGCGATCTCGTCCGTCTTCTGTGGCGCGCTGCCTTCGTCTACATAGAACGTGTCATTTGTTTCCCCTTTCATGACGCGGAAATTAACCGTTTCCGTTTTGTCTTCGTGTGATGTTTCAAACTGCGCACCTATCGTCATTGTGCATTTGCCGGGCATTCCATTATCGGCGAGGAGCTTTTCGATATCTGCGATGATCTGCTTATACGTACTCTGATCTACAAAGACCTCTCCCATTATTTCGCTATCCATGATATGGGCTTCGCTTGAGGGTACATCGAAGAAGCGCAGCAGTTTTTCACTTTTTAATGTCAACTCAAAATTTGACATGATCGTCATCAACAGGATACAGAGCGTAAATACAACCGTTATAATGGAAAACTGCTTCGGTGAGCTGAACACATCATTGACCGGGAAAAATGCAGCCTGCGGCAGCTTTGAACGTCCTAAGCGCATAAGGCTTCTTTTTCGGAAGCGCTCTCCCGTCTGCCCGTTTCTTACCGCATCAATCGGTGAGAGTTTATTGACTCTGCGTGTGCAGCCGTAGCAGAACAGCAGGATAATGATAACTACCAACCCAGAGCTTAAAAGCCCCATAAGTGTACCGCTCTCGCTGCCGAGAACCATATTTTCCGATACAGTTTTCATCATCATATCCCCGAGAGGGACGGAACAGAAATATCCTATCAATGTACCAACCACAGCAATGGCAAGATATTTGACAATATACAGGTTTCTTATACTGCCGTTATCGATACCGACTGCCTTCATCACACCGATCTCACGAAATTCCTCACTAATCGTAAAGTCTATCGTGAAACGCAGCACCACAAAAGCTGTGAACATCAGCACAACGCTGATTATCATTAAGGCATAAGCCAAAAGCATATCATAGAGATAAATACTTTTGTTTTCTTCCCGTGTACGGACATATACACCGTCATAGCACTTTGCAAGTTCCCTTATTTCATCAACATCTGATGTATTAATATAAAACTGCTTGTAATTCATGATATGAGTGGCTTCGTCCTTGTCAAGATAGTCATAGTCAGCAGAGTTTATGATAAGATACGGGGAATAGGTGTTTCCCGTATCGAACAGCGCACCTTTGAACCGCCCCATAAACTTCAGCGTGAGATGACTGTCGCCGACATCAAGTTCCACCTCGTCGCCCTCTTTTATATCAATGCCCTGTAAAAAAGGAGCGTTGGCATAAAAGCAGCCCTTATCCACGCTTTCGATAATGTTATTGTTCTCATCGAAATAGTTGACAGCCATTTCACAATCGGAAATCAAACCAGCGACATTAGTGAAATTATCAAGCTCCTTTCCGTTATACTTAAAAAACTTTGAGCTGTATACACACAGCCAATGCTCAGTCCTTATCTCCCTGGCACAGGCAAGCTCCCCTATCTTTTCCTCAAGGTCGTTTTCCCCGCTGTTTATCATCAGCACGGTGACATCGGGGACATCCGCCGCATCGAAATAATGCTCGATACCGCCCGTCACAGCTATGATGTTGTTCACCGCCGCTGCTGCAAACATTGAACACAAAATGACAAACAGCAGCAGAATGATGTTCATGGTCTTTTTGCGTTTCAGGTCTTTTTTCAAAATCCTCCAGAACATAGTGTATACCTCTTTTCTTGCGTTTGATTTTCTCTACGTTCTGAATCATAGCATAGAAATTCTTAACAAGTCTTTAACTTTTGATGAAACATATCTACCTTATCTGTTCTGTCTGTATTTACCATAAATCCGTATATCTTACCGTGGTTGTTATGAAGGCGTATTTTATGCATCTACTATCCCCTCACCACTAATTTTCACAATTCGGTTTCCATATTTGGCAAAAGACATGTCGTGCGTCACCATAACAATTGTTACTCCCTTTGTATGCAAATCTGCAAGCAGCTCCATTATGATTTTGCCGTTTTCCTCATCCAGATTTCCTGTTGGCTCATCCCACAGCAAAACCTTTGGATTATTTGCCAATGCCCTAGCAATCGCAACTCTTTGCTGCTGTCCTCCCGACAACTCCAAAGGCTTACTTCTCGCTTTTTCCTCTAATCCCACCAAGCGCAAGAGTTCTAATGCCCGCTTCCTTCTTTCCTTCGCTCTGACACCCATAAGTCCCATAGGAATCTCAACATTTTCACTTACACTAATCTCATTAATTAAATAAAAGGACTGAAACACAAACCCTATATTTCGATTACGAAAATATGCCAACTGCTTATCCTTATATGTCTGAATATTATCACCCATAAAAAGATATTCTCCTTCATCGGCATAGTCCATGCAACCTAATATATTCAAAAGAGTCGATTTTCCACAACCAGATTTCCCAACAATCATAACAAAATCCCTCTCCTGAATAGTAAGATTGATACCCTTTAACACAGGAACATCCAAGCATTTTCCACAATAGGTTTTTCTAATATTCTTCAGTTCTAACATAATTTTTCTCCTTTTTCCTGCACACTTTTATAGGGAAGATAAAATCTGAATTAGTGATGCCTTTTCAATTAACATTTTTATGGGAATTACCACAACAATAGAAAGCAGAAATGCTACTAAAAACAAAGAAATGCATGAAAATGCATGAAAAGTAACCTCCACTGTCGCAACGGAAATTCCATTTTTTATTAATAACCCGCCAAACAAAACACCCAAAAAGCAAGAGCTTATATTTAAAATAAATACTTCGCCAAATATCTCATAACATACTTGCCGCTTTGTCTGTCCTAGTGCACAACAAATGGCAATTTCCTTTTCCCTTCTTTTTAAAATCATGATGAAAATTCCAACCATACCAATCAATACAATCAGAAATATAATACATGATACAAAAATCAGCACAATCGCTTCTCGTTCCGCTTCTTCTACACGAACCAAAAAGCGTGCAAAATCACTCCCTAGCATAAATTGGTAATTCTTTTCACAATTTTCACGCAACAAAAACAGTACTTGATTCAATGTCTCCGTGGTCAACATCTTCTCTGTATTGGATTTTATATTGAGCACTGTCCCTTTCAAATCCTTTGGATGATATATGCTTTCATAAAGAGATATTGGCATATAAACTGCAAATTCACCATCTTTTGCATACTCAACAGGATATTCCTTTCCATCTATCCCCAACAGCACACCATTAGAAATAGTATGTGGAAAATCTCTGGAATTAATTGTGTTTTCGCTGCTTATGTCCAACAAAATCTCTTCTGCTTTCTTACTAAGAGATACCTTTTCCGTTTTAGAAGAATAGTAAAGATGTAATGACTGATTTTCTTCTATTAAATCCCCCAAATATAATAATTCTACATCTACACGCACTTCTAACTCACACTGTATACCTGCATTATAAATTTGGTTAAGCGCCTTATCCGAAAATGGAAAACCGTCATATTCGTGAAGTGTTGCAGGCTGACTTCCCCAGTGGATTAAATCAAATTTTTCATATTCAAAATCTGATGCCTGCACTGTAATCTGATAATTTTTGTGACGGCTCTCCTGCATCATCTGCCTTTTATTTTCAGCAATATCCAAAAGAAGGCTCAAAAACACACTCAAAATACCGAATGCTACCACTAACTGTATAAACACGACAGCATAAATCTTTCTATCTCTTTTCACTTTATTAAAAGGACGAGCAAACACATACCAGTTCATTTTCCGCTTCCTTCCTTATTTTGAATACAAGCTGTTGATCATTTACAATAGATTGTTTTATTTTTATTATGAATTTATCCTAGTTTAAACATCTGACATCATGCCTGAAATTGGTTTCCGATAATGCATTCGATAAAGCAGAAACGAAAAAATTGCATAAACCACCGCAAGTAAAATAATTGCAAGACTATACACGAAAACAGACACATGAAATTCTATTAAATTTCCAAACATAGTGTGTTCCAACAATGCAGCCATTCCGGAACAAAGGGTTGCTGCCAAAACTGCAATAATGAAAGAGCGCACCAATTTAGCAAGCAAAAGATTCTTTTTCGTTGCCCCCAATGCCCTTAATATTGCAATGGACTTTTTTTGTTTTAAAATAGAAAAAGTCTCAATGTTATAGATATTAATCAAACCATAACAGAGCGTAATAACCGCAACAAGTATGGAAAAAAGCCAGCCGGATTGCAACCGTTCTCTTTTCTGTTCATTATATTGGCTATTTGTATATACTTCAAAAGCACCAAACCTGTTTTCCAAATATTCTTCTATTTCAGCTTGTGTTTCTGCCATTTCCTGGTTTTGAGTATTTACCCGCATAAAAAGCTGGCAGTCAAAAAAATCCTGACTATCTAATGCTTCTGCCCAAATCATCACATGATTACTATATTGAGGAACCCTTAAAATTCCACAGATATAAAAGCTGTGACTCCCAATTTCTATCCTATCACCAATTTCAATACCATAGCGTTTCGCTGCTTCATTTCCAATGACTGCATTCTGGGCATTTTTTATACCCTCTCCTACCATGTACTCCCCTTTGAAAATATGTTCATAATTTTTTGTAACAGTGTAGATATGAATATCAGGGCAAAAGTCTTCCTGATATAAGACAACCTCGTCATTCAAACTATTAAACACCTGTATTTCCTCAATGTATTTGCTCTCCTCCTGAATTGTAACTATATCATCCTGTATCAGACTGGTATCCATCACCGTCTTGCAGATTAAATAATCAGTCAAGGGCACATATGACTTATCTTCATTGTAATTTTTATAGGCAGTTCCTGCCTGGCCTAAAAAAACAATCCCGATTAGCAGTCCCAATGACAAACAAAGAATATCTAATAAAATATTCCACATATTTCTCTTTTCCAGTTTAAATAAAGTTATTGCAGAAAATATCAATGTTTTCTCTCCAATTTATAAATGCTGTGATTTTCACTGTCTGACAAATAAATATTACCCTGTGCATCCATTGTCATAAAACCTAACCCTCGATTCTCTGCTGAGCTGGTTTCATAAAAAAGAGTTTGCACATAAGTTCCATCTAATTCAAACACATCAACTTGTGTGAGTGCACCAGAAAAAATAAAAATTTGATTATTATTAACTAAAATATCAGCAGGGGCATATTTATCCGGAAGCTGAAATATTTTTGCCATTTTATTCTCAGAAATGCGGGCAACATAGCTCTCGCCGCCCTCATAGCCAATACTTCCCTTCTCTTCAAAATATACATAAGCCTGCGCAAAATATATCTGCTGTTTTTCATCCTTGCCTAAAGCACCCATGCAGGACTTCTCTATTTTTTCAACCTTTCCCGTGTCCTTATCAAGAATATAAATATATAGTGCCTTTTTCTCTGCTCCAGCTACAGATAAATAAAGAAAATCTTTATCTGATTCTATATCTAAGACTGAGATGTATCTATTATTCAAATTCTCAATATAAAATTCTTTTTGAAAATTGCCTTCTAAATCAAAAGCCTGTATTCTTCCATCATTTTCATCGGCTATATAAATTGTTTCTTCATAATTTGCAATTGCTGTAGGTTTACTAAATTCACCTTCTTTTTTCCCAATATTTCCAAATACAGCCTCAAATTCCCCGGCAGTGGAATACCTCAAAACACAGTTATTTTCTTTGCTGATAACATAAATACTATCATCCACACATACCAACCCCATAGGTGCTTGCAAGTTGCTGTCTTTTTCTATAAAAATCTCTTTTTTTAATGCATTGTCTAAATTGTTGTATGTCTCCATTTGCGGTGCAGATTCTTCTTGTTTCTCACAAGCACAAAGACAAATAGACAATAAAAGCAAAACACATATTAAATTTTTCCCATTATTACAAAACATAATAAATCTCCTGACATATATAAAATAAAGAATCCACATTAACTCAATTACAATTAGTTATATTTAGCCACAACCATCTTTCACATACGTCGTTCTTATTTCACGTACTTGCTTTTTTTCTCTAAAAATTAAAACAAAGCAAGTAAAAGCACAATACCTATGTCGTTTTTTGCATTTTAAAATGCAATTTTTGCACAAAAAAACTGTTTGTTTTAAAAACAAACAGTTTTTTCGCAATCATTAATATACTGATAACACTAATATTGCTGTAAATAAATTATCTTCAACAAAACACTCTAAATAGCCTTGATATTTTTCGGCTGCACTCTCAACACTTTTTAATCCAATTCCATGTATACCATTCTCTTTCTTAGTTGTTTTAAATCCTGATTTGGTAGCACGCACAACACCTGAAAAGTAATTTTTTATTTTGACAAAATGAAAATATCCTTCATTCTCTGTATATATCCTAACATCAATCTTTTTAATTTCTGCCTCCTTAGCAGCCTGCAAAGCATTATCCAACAAATTACTTAACATCGTTATTATATCTGAATCACATACCCCTCTAAACGTTACTGCAGGTTCCACATATATATCTAAATCAATAAAATTCTTTTCTGCTATGGATTTCTTTTCTGATAAAATAGCATTAACCACCGGATTATTACAATATATCGCTAATGCGTTGTTCTCTAATTCTATATTTAAATCCTGTAATATCGATACAATATTATTGTTTTGATTCTCCTTTGCAAGCTCCCCTATTGTTTTAAGATGATGTGTAATATCATGTATAAATTTCTGATATTGACTATCCAGCTTTTGTACCTGATTATAATACTGTAAATCCATTTCCTGCCTTGATATAATCAGCTTTTGTTCCGCATTAATGTATAATTCTTCAGAATAACGATTAAATACATGAAAAATAAATATATTGCCACACAGCATCAACACGAAACTTGCACTCAAGAATATTCTTGTTTTCATTTCTACACAAAAATCCAACCCCGAATAATATGTTAAAAGCATAATTGCTATACTTGCAACCGGAATACAGAGATAATACATAAAGTTCTTGACATCCATCTTCTTTTTGGACGAACCAAAGAATTGCTTAATAACTGTAAACAAAACAAAGGTTAACAACTTCATTGTCATTACCTGCCAAGGAATATCCGATAGACTTACAACACTACTTTCTTTAGATGATACACCTGATAATGTAGCAAATAGAAACTCACATCCTGAGCCCACAAAAAGGGCAATCAAAAAATACAGAATTCTACTACCAAGACTTGCTTGAAACATTATCAAACAATACAACCAAATAATAGTAACAAATCCTAAAAGGTTTATATATGAATTTCCATAAGAATTCACAATAAACAAGCTAATAATTGACAATATTCCATAGCCTATTTTTTTATACATAATGTGGTTTTCTTCCCTAAACTCAAAAAAAGCGCAAAAAAAATCATAGTAAATGTATATTTCAAATATGCAACTTATAATTAGCATAATACTATCTAACCACTCCATATATCCTGCTAGTATTTCCCCCCTTTATATCTTGCAAATGCTACCCTTAATGCTTTTTCTTTTGATCTTGCTATAGATAAAATCGTACCGTCACTCAATTCTAATTCCTTTGTAGTTTTTCTCTTAATATGATTCAAATTTACAATGTAACTATTATGTGCATACTCAAACCCAAAATCATGTAATTCCTCATAAATCACCGGCAGCCTCTTCTTACTGCTTATATGATTTTCAAACTCATATTTCATGATTTTAGGATTAACATATATATTACTACCATTTCTTGCAATAGAAATATATAATATCTCTTCGAGCCTTAATTTAACCAAACTATACTTCCATGTTCCTATTACAACAGGCTCTACTTGCTTATTTTTCACTTCTTCAACAATAGCACATAATTCCCTTAGCATTCTTTCATCCGTATAGCTTTTAAGCAAATATCGAAAAGGAGTCGTTTCAAAGCATTCTACAGTTGGCAAAGAAACTCCTGAACAAAATACAATAACAGAAGACGGAAATTGATTTCGAAATAGTCTGGCTGTTTCATTACCGTTCAATTCCTTCATTTGCATATCTAATATTAATAAATCAATTTTATTCAAATCATCTAACGATTTAATAAACTCTTCTCCTGAATCGTATTCATAAAAAACCACCTCTTCTTCCTTTAAGCCACTCTTTAACAACATTCCACGCATATACTTTATATAATCTGCATTATCATCACAAACTGCAATATAATACATACTTATCTCCTGCTTTCTCCTATTGTTATAAACCTCGATGCTCCAAACTAATATCACATTCAAATAAATTAATATCAACTTACTAATAATATGGTGGTTATCTTTTCTACACACTTTTTATCCGCATTTTATCATAATCAATAATTATGTTCAATGAATATTGACACTTTGTTTGAGTGGTGAAAAGCACGGTATATCCATGTTCAATGGCTTTGACAGCAAGCGCAATGAACAGATGCGTCTTGTCGGTGCCAGGAAGTCCGATAAATGCTATGTTTTCCCTTCTGCGGATAAATTCGCATGTACCAAGGGTATGGATTACCTGGCGATTTAAGCCGGGTCACCATGAAAAGTTAAATTCCTCAAGGCTCTTATGCTGTGGAATCTTGGAAGGCTTCATCAGGTCATTGCGTCTGTTTCTGGAGTAGTTTAGGTTTGCGTCATATATTCAAACACTAATATAACTCAAAACAACTGCCTATATATTCATTTCATTTCTTGGATGATACATTTCCAGTATTTTTTTCTTTTGCTCTGATGCAACATTTGTATAGATCTGTGTTGTCACAATCGAAGCATGACCTAGCAACTGCTGGATTATGCGTATATCCACTCCCTTCTCCAACAACAGTGTGGCAAACGAATGACGAATCATATGAGGTGTAATATGCTGCTCAATCCCTGCACATTTTGTATAATACTGGATCATCAGTCGTACCGATTGCGTTGATAACGGTTCTCCATATCTATTCACAAAAAAATTTTTCCTCATTTCTTTTTCAAAGGTTTCTTTATATTCCCACAGCAACCGCACTATTTTTGTATTTCCTATTGGAATAATTCTCTCTTTCGATCCCTTTCCATAAACACAAATAATTCCTTTTGATAAATCAATAGAATCCTTATGTAACTCACATAGTTCCGATATTCGCATTCCTGTCATAAACAGCAATTCAATCACACATATATCCCGAAGTATCAGTCGCCTTTTCCATTTTGAAAATTCATTATTTACCCTCTGTTGATACATATATTTTAACAATTCTTCAATCGTCTCCTGTGAAACACTTCGTGGAAGCAGCTGTTCTTCCTTAAAGCGCACCCGGACCCTGTTAAAAGGATTGTTCTCTATTTTTTCCTCATAATCTAAATAATTAAAAAAAGCCTTGATACTGGCAATTTTTCGCTTAACTGTACGTTGTCTATACTTTTCGTGCAAATAATCTAAGTAATTGTTAATCCCACTCTTATCAAGTAATAATTGATTTTGTGTCAAGTAATCCAAAAATTGGGTTATATCTATCCTATATGCCTTTACCGTTTTATTATTCAACTCCCTTTGCGCCTCACAAACGTGTAAATAATCTTCCATTTCCCTGATCATTTGTATCATCTCCATGTTCCATCCTCCTGATTGTTTTTTGAACAATTATAGCAGAGTTTTGGTATGGATAATTGATGATTATCGGGAGGGAATGGGGATTAAGCGTTGATAATTTAGGATTATCTGCGGTTGGGGAGAAAGCGGTGGATGACTTTTTATTATCTGTCAGTTTTTTAGATAGGATAAATTGAAAGTTATCCGTGGGTTTGGCTTTAAAGGATTATTTGATATGAATTTAGGTAATTTTTTATTATCTGCTATTCATTAAGAGCGAATTGACAGTAAAATTTTTAAATATATTTTGAAGGAATATACGAATGAATATAAATCAACAAGATTTAGCAAAAGCATTAAGAGAATTAAATGAAAATTATCCGAATACAAATGGGAATAACAAAGCATCAATTGGTGGTACTGCCACACAAAATATAACAGGTCTAACATATAACAGATGCAGTATGAAAAGGAGTCATTTTCAAAATTTAAATTATAACAGATGCTTATTTGAAAATAATGCTTTTTCAGCATCCTCATTTTGCAATGTTACTTTTATGGATTCAAAATTGTCAGGGAATAGTTTGGCATGTTGCAATTTTTTTGATTGCCAATTTTCTAATAGCTCAAAAGGCAATATCCTATATGTTGGAAATAATTTTAGTCAAAGCAATTTTACAACATGTGGTTTTAAGGATGCAGTTTTTAAAAGTAGCGGCTTTTTACAGTCTCTCTTTTATAACTGCCAATTTTATAATATTGATTTTCAAAGCAATACACTTGAAGGCAGCAGTTTTAATAATTGTTATTTTGGAAAAATAAATGCCGGACATACGAATGTAGAATTTGTTGAATTAATCAACACCGAATTAAACAATGTCACGTTTCCATTTTACCAGTTTGCATATGTTATAGGGGCTTCAGATTTTATAAAAGAAAATTCCGAAGAAATCTCATTTATGACATCGGACAAAAAGGTTACATCTGAAGAATATTTCAGCCAAATAGACAATTTGATACTATATTACTTGGATAAACAAGAATACTTCCCTGCATGCAATTTGTTAATTGCAAAAGGAGAGGTGTATGATGCGCAGTCTGTTTTTTTAAATGGTATTAATTTAGCATTAGATACATTAGACTTTCGTATGATGCGCCATTTTTGCAGATTAGCAAAAAGACATGATTTGTTAGATGAGGTCACTATTCATAGGACAAGAAGAAAAATTGAAAACTACTTATTTAACGAATCAATTCCCATTGAACGTATTAACGATTTTATAATCAATGCAGGAGAAATCAGGAAAATTTTATTGAGTGGAAAAAATAACAGTGTTACATATAACTTCAATATACGAACAAATGTTCAAAAATCAAATGCGGAGGGTATTGAATATGTGAACACACTTTCCAATGAATTAAATGATGCACTTTCCAGGTATGACGTTGGTCAACTTGGCTTTCAAGTTGCGGTTTCCTGCCATTCTCCTTTTGAGATACTCGTTGATGTCATTTGTGCGGCAGGAGCATTGGCAACAATAGCGCAATTAGTATGGACTATTGTTGAAAATCATAAGGTAAATACAAATTCGGAAGGCACTAGGATTCCTGATGAATACATTCCTGCAGACCAAGCGCTCTATGTGAAATATATAGACCATCGCATAGAGCTTTGCAAAGAGCAACTGCTCAATATAAAAGCAAAATATTCAGAGAAAAAAATGAATCAATATATTGAAGAAATAACACAGCAGTTAAAAACAGATATTACGGAGTTATATAATAAAGATATAATGATCTTCAGAAAAAACAATACTGAAGATAAATAACTTTTTCTATTATAAACCCAACATATTATTTCGGCAGGCATTACATATGGGTCCTAGTTCTTTTATCGTTCCTGACATTGATAACAATAATGCTGTTGCATTATTGTACACTTTTAAAAGATAGGCATTATCAGGACCCAAACCATTTTCATAACATGTCTGAGGTAGAGCACGAAAAGCAGATAAACATGGAACAACTCCTATTTCTGACAGGGTTGTAATTTCGTTATAAAGCTCCTGCTCCTTATCCAAACCAACCAAAAGTGCGGAACGAACCTTTCCAATGCCGAAAATATGTACGGATTCCCTCAAAATTTCATAGTAGGCATCTTTTCCCTGACTGCGCTTGGCTGGCATTAATTGATATGCTAAAGTGTCATCTGCGATTTCAAGATTAAAGGCAGCTTCTTCAACACCTGCATTTTTAAGTTCAATTAATTTATTTTTCGGGGGGATCATTGTCATAATTGAAATTGGCTTGTCTTTAAAACAACTTTCGTTTTTAAGATAATTACATATGGCAATAATTTTATCCCATGTATCTTGTGCAAGGCAACTGCCTCCACCAATCAAAATGTGACGAAAATCAATATTTTGGCTATGCAAATTTTCTAATGCCCGCTTGATTTGTGATACAGAAAACTGATATTCAGAAATTGGAACATTGCAAAACAGGCATCCTTTCCCTAAATTCTTATTTTCGCATCCGGAGACAATTTTTATCCTTAAACGGTCAGTACTTATAAATAGCATTTTTTGTTCCAAAGTATTCAAAGAAGCCAAACGATTTTTTTCAACACAAATGTCTGCTATTTTTTCATTATAATAATATAGTTCTTCTGTATTACCGGACGCTTTGACCAAATAAGGACTATACTGTGAAAGATGAATTCCATAGGCACAGTTTATATTTAGATTGTGTTGTATACAATTGCTTGATTTAATGTATATGTCAATTGATTCATAAACTCCTGTTTTTATATTGGGAATGTCGTTTTCTAAACGGACCCCCTGATTTAATAATGCTATCTTAAAAGATATATCATTGTCAGGCTTGTGTGTTACAGAGATGTTATCATTAATCCACAAAGTCATATCCGGTGAAATTTTAGTAATAGCATATGGAAATACAGCACGAAATAAATA
>CAMWOF010000029.1 GCA_947175805.1 uncultured Clostridiaceae bacterium | reverse complement strand
GTATTCGTTGATAATTTCCATATCGTCTAATGTATCCCCGCGGAACCGAACAAAGAACCTGTGCTCCGCCTCCTCAAAGCTGCCCAGCTTCTGCTTTTCAGCTGACCATTCCACCGGCATATTTTCATGCAGATGCCGTGCTGCATCCACCACATCGGAGACTACTGCACTGGCTGTAGGAAGCTTCCCTGCCCCTCTGCCGTAAAACATTAAATCATCCACCATATTTCCATGTACCATCACTGCATTAAACACATCACTGACATGAAACAGCGGATGCTTCTCCTTAATCAGCATCGGAACCACCATGGCATACAGCGTCCCATTCACCTTCTGCACCGTGGCCAAAAGCTTGATTGCCGCATTCATACTTTTTGCATATCGGATATCCCTGTCAGAAATCCGTGTAATACCCTCTGTATAAATATCCTCAAAATCCACCTGTTTTCCATATGCAAGGGATGCTAAAATTGCAATTTTCCTGCATGCATCATGACCTTCCACATCTGCCTCCGGATCCCTCTCCGCATAGCCGTTATCCTGAGCTGTTTTCAGTGCTCTTGCAAAGTCATCCCCGTTATCTGCCATTCTCGTGAGAATATAGTTCGTGGTTCCGTTTAAAATACCCGTAATCTCAGTCACATCATCTGCGGTAATGGATGTAAGCAATGGACGAATAATCGGTATACCACCTCCTACGCTCGCTTCAAACAGAAAGTTTACATTGGACTGCTTTGCGATAGCAAGCAGCTCAGCGCCATGCTTCGCCACCAGCTCTTTGTTGGAGGTAACAACGCTTTTTCCCGCAGTTAACGCCTGCTTCACAAAGGAATACGCCGGCTTTAATCCGCCCATAACCTCTACAATGATATCTACCTCTTCATCGTTTACAATTTGTTTATAATCATGAACGAGAATCTCCTCTACCGGGTCTCCTGGGAAATCCCTGAGATCCAACACATATTTAATGTGAACCTCCTGTCCCGCCTTTTGATTGATAATCTCCTGATTGGTATTGATAACCTCCACAACACCTGAGCCTACCGTGCCATACCCTAAAACTGCAATGTTAATCATGTCTTTCCTCCCTACTTATATTATTCCGTATAGGTAATTATCTTACTGTTCATTCTCCGAAATCCGCTCGTTGATAGCCAGCACCTCACTCTCAGGCAAAAGATTTTCAACGGAAATATTGACTACGATTCCTGATGATGCCCGAATCACGCAGTCAATATATGTGGTTTCTTCATTCATAATCAAGCTCGGCACAGACAGCATATCCTGCTCCTCTATATCCTCAATCCCTTGAATTTTATCCACTTCAAAGCCGATAACCGAGCCGTGGACGTATGTGAGAATCAGCCTGCCTGTCTCACGCCGCTCTGCCTTCCCAAACCTGGAACGCAGACTGTAGACAGGAACCACCTCACCCCGCAAATTCATAATTCCCTTAATATGGGCCGTACCGTTTGGAATTGGAATAATTGCATAATTCTCCTCAATCTCTTTGACATATTTGAGATTCATGCTGTATACTTCTTCATCCAGGCAAAAAATAATATATCTTACTTCTGTCATGTAACCTTCCTCCTAAAATGTCGGATTACCGACCATTGCATAGCAATTTCTCATGTCGGCGACACATTGAGCCACTTCAGATACGAATTCATAAAAGGCTCCAGCATGCCGTCCAGTACACCCTGTACATTGCTGCTCTCCGTATTGGTTCTGTGATCCTTTACCATTGTATAGGGCTGCATGACATAGGATCGAATCTGACTGCCCCATCCGTTATCCAGAATTTCTCCCCGGATGTCAGAAATCTTTTCCAGATTCTCCTGCTGCTTAATTACATAAAGCTTTGCAGTTAACATCTTCATGGCGCGGTCTTTGTTTTTGTGCTGGGAGCGCTCATTCTGGCACTGCACCACCACCCCCGTAGGAATATGCGTGATACGCACAGCGGAATCCGTTTTGTTGATATGCTGCCCACCAGCGCCGGAAGCCCGATAGGTGTCAATGCGCAAATCATTTTCGTTGATGTCTACCTCCACATCCTCCGGCAAATCCGGCACCACATCACAGGAGGCAAAGGATGTCTGCCGTTTGCCCGCCGCATTAAACGGAGAAATCCGCACCAGACGATGCACCCCTTTTTCTGATTTTAAATAGCCGTAAGCATTTTCGCCGTGTATCTGCACCGTCACAGTCTTGATACCCGCTTCCTCACCGTCTAGATAGTCAAGCACCTCCGTGGTAAAGCCGTGCTTATCCGCCCAGCGCAGGTACATACGGTACAGCATGCTCACCCAATCGCAGGACTCCGTGCCACCGGCGCCGGCATGCAGGGTAAGTACTGCGTCATCCTTGTCAAATTCGCCGGACATCAACGTGCCAATCCGAAGCTCCTCCAAGCCTTCGGTAAAGGATTCGAGCATTTCTCCTACCTCCGCCGTCAACTCTTCGTCGGAGGCCTCCTCCGCCATCTCAATCATCGTCTCAATGTCCTCGAAGGCACTCTCCAAAGCGGAAAATTTCTCAAGAATATCTTTCATATTCTTGACCTTCTTCATCACCTCTTGGGAGTACTCTACATTGTCCCAAAAGCCGGGAGCTTCCATCTCATTCTCATATTTTTCTATCTCATTTGCCATCGTATCGATGTCAAAGTGAATCCCTCACTTCCGCTAAAGGCGTCCTGTATTCTGACAGCTTCATTTTGTACTGATCCAATTCAAGCACCCTGCTCACCTCTTTCTATATATTATTTATAGCCACTACCCCCTGCCGCAACACTGCTTATATTTTAAGCCGCTGCCGCACGGGCAAGGGTCATTTCTGCCAATCTTTGCTGCTTTTTTAATCGGTCCCTTAGAAGCGGTATCATCCTTATTTGTACCAGTCACCTTGGCAACCTGCTCCCGCTCCACCTTCTGTTCTATCTTCACATGCATCAACGCCCGAACAGTATCCTCCCGGATGGAATCTATCATAGTCTGGAACATATCATAGCCTGCAAACTTATATTCCACCACCGGATCTCTCTGTCCATAGGACTGCAGGCCAATCCCCTGCCGCAGCTGCACCATATCGTCAATGTGGTCCATCCACTTTCTGTCAATCACCTTCAGCAAAATCACGCGCTCAAGCTCCCTAATATGCTCCGGCTCAGGGAACTCCGTCTCTTTCGCCTCATAGAGCTTAGTCGCCTCTGTTTTTAAGCGCTGCTTAAGCTCACTGACCTTTCCCTTTTTCTTTTCCTCTTCCGTCAGCGTCACTGGCTCAATTGGAATCACCGGCACAAGCAGCTGCGTAAGCTCCTTCAAATCCCACTCCTCCGGTGCCAAATCGTCAGAAATGCAGTGGTCAACACAGGCGTCCACCGTCTCCGTAATCATTTTAAAGATAACATCCCGCATACTTTCGCCGTCTAGCACCCGGCGCCGCTCCCCGTAAATAACCTCCCTCTGGTCGTTATTTACCTGATCGAAGTCCAGCAGGTTCTTTCGGATGGCAAAGTTATTGCCCTCAATCTTCTGCTGTGCCCGCTCAATAAACTTCGTGATGCTCTTGTGCTGAATCTCCTCACCCTCCGGGATATTCAAAGCGTCATATATAGACATCAGCCGCTCTGAGCCAAACAAACGCATCAAATCGTCCTCCAAAGACAGATAGAACTTGGATTCTCCCGGGTCGCCCTGCCGTCCAGAACGTCCTCTAAGCTGATTGTCAATACGTCTGGATTCATGACGCTCCGTGCCGATAATCTTAAGCCCTCCCAGCTCCTGAACGCCCTCGCCCAGCTTAATATCCGTACCACGGCCTGCCATATTGGTGGCAATGGTAACTGCGCCCATCTGTCCAGCCTGCGCCACAATCTCCGCCTCCATCTCATGGAATTTGGCATTTAACACCTTGTGTTCAATCCGCTTCTTGGAAAGCATACGGGAGAGCTCCTCAGACGCCTCGATGGTAATCGTACCGACTAACACCGGCTGTCCCTTCTCATGGGAGGCACAAATCTCATCCACAATCGCATTTAACTTCTCACGTCTTGTCTTATATATAGAGTCATCATGGTCAATCCGCTGCACCGGCAAGTTTGTCGGAACCACGACAACATCCATGCCGTAAATCTCCCTGAACTCCTGCTCCTCTGTCAAGGCAGTACCCGTCATACCCGCCTTCTTCTCATATTTATTGAAGAAATTCTGGAAGGTGATGGTCGCCAATGTCTTACTTTCTCTCTTAACCTTAACATTTTCCTTCGCCTCAATCGCCTGGTGCAGACCATCAGAATATCTCCTGCCCGGCATAATACGTCCGGTAAACTCGTCTACAATCAGCACCTCGTCATCCTTGACCACATAATCCTTATCCCGAAACATCAGATTATGGGCACGGAGCGCTAAAATGATATTATGCTGAATCTCTAAATTCTCCGGGTCTGCAAGGTTCTCTATATGGAAGAAATCCTCCACCTCCTGCACGCCCTGGGCAGTCAGCATTACCTGCTTGTCCTTTTCGTTCACGAGAAAATCCCCGTCCTCCTCGATGTCATTTCCCATCAACACGTCCATTTTGGAGAGCTCCCCGTCAGAGGAGCCGCGCTTCATCCGCCTGGCAAGGAAATCACACATTCTATATAGGTCAGTGGATTTTCCACTCTGACCGGAGATAATCAGCGGTGTACGGGCTTCATCAATCAATACGGAATCCACCTCGTCCACAATGGCATAGTGTAAATCCCTTTGCACTAACTGCTCCTTATAAATAACCATATTGTCACGCAGGTAATCAAAGCCCAGCTCATTGTTCGTAATATAGGTAATATCACAGTTATAGGCTTCCCTGCGCTCATCATTATTGTAACTGTTTAGTATAACACCCACCTTCAGGCCGAGAAATTCATGCACCTGTCCCATCCATTCTGCGTCACGCTTTGCGAGGTAATCATTGACCGTGACAATGTGCACACCTTTGCCCTCTAAGGCATTTAAATATGCCGGAAGCGTAGAAACCAGCGTCTTACCTTCACCGGTACGCATCTCAGGAATACGCCCCTGATGCAGAATAATGCCACCGACCAACTGTACCCGGTAATGCTTCATGTGAAGCACCCTGTCTGCGGCTTCACGGACTACCGCAAAAGCCTCAACCAACAGGTCGTCCAAGGTCTCCCCTGCCGAAAGGCGTTTCTTAAATTCCTCTGTTTTCCCTTTCAATTCCTCATCCGACAGCGCCTGCATGGCACCGTCAAGCGCCTCAATCTTATCAACCATCGGATATATACGCTTTAATTCCTTTTCACTGTGCGTACCAAATACTTTTTCAAATACTCCCATTTTCAATCTCCTAAAATATGATGAATGGAGCACCCGCTCCACCTGAACATTCCGTTTCCAGACTGCAAGCATAAAACGACAACAACATACATTCTAACATTTTCATGTGGGATAGGCAAGTGTTTAGTATAACACATAATCCCTCATGGAAAACTGCTCCCAGGCGTCCCCTGCCAGTTCCGACTCGTTAAGATTTGCTTCCTGCCTCCAACGCTCCATCTGCGTGTCAAGTATGTCGGACCATTTGGTCAAATCATCCCGATTTTGCACCCGCATGGCATATTCCCTGTCGTCCCCCGAAATCAGGCAAAATACATTGTAGCCATATTCGGTCTCTATAATGTCACTAATCATTCCGTCTGACAAGCGTTTTACCTCTGTCACATAGCTGACGGAGCCATAATCATCCATGTTTCCATATATATCGCCCGCATATTCCTCTACATCCAGCTCCTTTGCAATTTTCTCTATGGTCATATCCGTTTTTGACAACTCCACTGCCTTCATGGCAAGCGCATACTGCTTTTGCCGGTCTTCCTCTCCCATCGCCACCACAATACCGTTTTCATCCACCAGCAACGTCCCGTCCTCACCGGTCCGCACTGTTGGAAACAGGATATTGTAGGTGTGAAAATATGTCTCTGGCGCACTTTCCTCCAAATCAACCGTATTTTTCAACAGTTCAGCGTAATACTGTTCCGTGAGCACTCTTTTTACAAGCGCCTCATCTATTTTGAACTTATCTAAATAACTTCCTATATCAGAAAGGGTTTGTGCAGTCTGGGCTGCAATCTCTCCCTGTGCTTTCTCATTTAAACGAAGTCCCTGTTTTACGGCACAGATATACATTACCTTCGTGTCCACAATCTGCTGCTGCAGTTCTTTCTTGTATTGAACCTCGTAGGTAGTATCTCCATCATAAAATTCATCCAGGGTATTCACATCAGTCAGATGGTAGCTGTATGCCATCTGCAGGGCATAAAACGCCACCTCATCTTCATACACCTTTTCGCTTCCAACCGTAAACAGCTTTTTCTTCCGGGATGCCGCCAGCTTGTATACTGCTGCTGCAATCACCAAGACAGCAAGCAGCCAAAGGCATACAACAACCCACCGCCTCAGCTTTCTCTTCCTTTTTTTCCTTACATCCGCCATAACAACACTCCAATAATATCTGTTTCCTAAAACCAGAAATGGGGCACCCAAACTTAAGCGCCCCATCCCCTGTCTCTTAAATCTGTGTTCAGGAACACCTGAACTTTTATGCAGTTAATCAACAAAGATTAATTATTAATTAACTTGTCCTCGCCATTCCAGCTATACAGCTTGCGGACTTCCTCTCCAACCTTCTCTGCCGGATGCTCTGCCGCTAACTTTCTCATAGCCTGGAAATGAACCTGGCGTCCTGCCGGCGACATATCTAATAAGAATTCCTTTGCAAAGGTACCATCCTGAATATCGGAGAGAATCTTCTTCATCGTCTTCTTAGTTTCATCCGTGATAATCTTCGGTCCCGTTACATAATCACCATACTCTGCGGTATTGGAAATAGAATACCGCATACCGGCAAAGCCTGACTGATAAATCAAATCCACAATCAACTTCATCTCATGAATACACTCAAAATATGCATTTCTCGGATCATAGCCTGCCTCGCAGAGCGTCTCAAAGCCTGCCTGCATCAGCGCACATACACCGCCGCAAAGTACAGCCTGCTCACCAAACAAATCCGTCTCTGTCTCTGTCCGGAAGGTAGTCTCCAATACACCGGCTCTTGCACCGCCAATCGCCAAAGCATACGCCAGTGCGATATCCTGTGCCTTCCCTGTAGCATCCTGCTCCACAGCAACCAGACAAGGAACACCCTTTCCTACCTGATACTCGGAACGTACTGTATGCCCCGGTCCCTTCGGTGCAACCATGGTAACGTCCACGTCCTTTGGAGGCTTAATACAGCCGAAATGAATGTTAAAGCCATGGGCAAACATCAGCATATTGCCGGCCTCCAGGTTCGGCTCAATGTCCTTCTTATACATGTCAGCCTGAAGCTCATCATTAATCAGAATCATAATGATATCCGCTTTCTTTGCCGCTTCTGCTGCCGTATATACCTCAAAGCCCTGCGCCTCTGCCTTCGCCCAGGATTTACTGCCCTCATATAAACCGATAATAACATGACAGCCTGACTCTTTCGCATTTAATGCGTGTGCATGTCCCTGACTACCGTAACCGATTACAGCAATCGTCTTTCCATCTAATAACGATAAGTTACAATCTTCCTGATAAAAAATCTTTGCCTCTGACACTTCTCATTCCTCCTAAAAAATATATGTAGTATTATTTCGGCTCCCCGAAATAATTACTCACCAAAATTACCTCTTGATAAGCCGGTCAATCCGGTTCTCACCAAAGACTTAATCGTAAATCCGTCCAACAGCCGGATAAACGCTTCAATCTTATTCACATTGCCTGTCAGTTCAATCATGAGTGAATCCAACGATACATCCACAATCTTAGCACGGAACACATCCGCAATAGCAATAATCTGCTGTTTTTCTTCCTTATCTGCCTTTACTTTTACAAGCACCAGCTCACGGCAGACTGACAAACCGTCCTCTAACTCCTCCACGGAAACCACATCTACCAGCTTTAAAAGCTGCTTCTCAATCTGGTCCAAGATACGGTCATCTCCGCTAACCACTACAGTCATGCGGGAGTACGCAGGGTCCTCTGTAATCCCTACAGTCAAACTGTCAATATTATAACCCCTTCGGCTGAACATACCGGACACACGTCCCAGTACGCCGGGAGTATTATCCATCAGCAGGGAAAGCACTCTCTTTTTCATGATAACCACCCTTCTTTCTTTTTCTGTACCCGGACACAGCCACAGCATCCGTACCGCCGGCCGCGCAAGGCATTTCCCATATGCCATTGTAACAATTCTTCCTTTTGTTGTCAATGATTGTTATCCGTGTAACACGAAAAATATCAACAGTATACTGGCCTTTAAAAAACCTAAAACCGTACCTGCCATCTGACAGATACGGTTTTGTGTGTAAATCATATTTTCTTACTTAATATTACTTATATTACATGCGCTTCAGTTGGAATTTACTTGTCTGCTCCTCCAAAACACGAACCTGTTCAAACAGCTCTGTACTGACTGCCGCTGCCTCCTCGCTGCTGGCTGAATTCATCTCCACCACTGCGGAAATCTGAGTGATTCCCGTAGTAACTTGTGAAATAGATTCCGCCTCACTCTGTACTGCCTCCGCAATGGAAGAAATATACTCATTAGACTTTACTACCAAATCAAGCGTCGTTTTCAATGTCTCAGACACCTCACCGACAATCTCTCCTCCCCGTCTTGTAGTATGGGAAGAGTTTTCAATCAATTCCTTCGTTGCCTTAGCCGCTTCATCAGATTTAGCCGCCAGATTACGGACCTCCTCTGCCACTACGGCGAAGCCCTTTCCTGCCTCTCCTGCCCTCGCCGCCTCCACTGCTGCGTTGAGCGCCAGAATATTAATCTGGAATGCTATATTTTCAATCGTAGCTATGACATTACTAATCTGCTGGGATGAATTGCTGATATCTGCCATAGCATCGACCATCTGCTCCATCTGTTCACCACTGATGGACACCTGTTCACTGGTCAGTCTTGCATTGTCCTGCGCCTCTGATGCCATCTGCACGTTTTGATTCGCAGCGCTGGAAAGCTCCGCCAATGTTTCATGAAGCTCCCTTACAGAGCCTGCCTGCTCTGTCGCTCCCTGCGCCAATGACTGTGCACTGCCAGAAAGCTTCCCTGCATGAGACGATACCCGATGCTGCACCTCACATATATTTCCAATCGCACCGGAAAGCGTGACAGCAAAGCTATCCAATGCCTCTTTAATCGACTGGAAATCCCCGATATATGGCACAGCTGTAGAAACGTCAAAATTACCCTGAGACAGTTGCTCCATAATATGCCTAAGGTCATCTACATAGCTGTGGATTAAGCCCATGGACTTCCTCAGCGTGTTTGTCAAATCACCTAATTCGTTGTCTTCATTGTGCTCAAACTCAAACTTCAGCCTGCCCTCCTGCAGCGGCCGGCTCTCTTCTGTAATCCGTACAATCGGCTTCACCACATGCGCCAGCACATACTGTATCAGGCTTACCAGGCAAAACAGCACAATACAAAGGAAAATAATGCACAATCGATGCATGCTTTGTATCATGTCATGCATATGCTGCTGGCTTTCCTCACTGAGCTTCGTCTCATACTCTACCACCTGATCCAACAATCCCACCAATGTGGTAAGATTGGAAAGAATCGTCTCCTGATAATAAGACCGTGCCTCCTCAGGGTTGGTCTCAAACTGCTCCAGCACATACACTGCAGACCCATGAAGCTCCTTGTGCAGAGGCTCTAGCTTCGCCTGAAAATCCAAAATCACAGGATCATCCGTATCTGCCTCACCATAAAGCCATTTTCCCAAAACACACCCCGTAGGGTCTGTACTACCGGTAAACTCTGTGCCTGCATATAATGCATTGCTGAGGTTTGCAGACCACTTATAATGTGCAATCTCTGCTGACTGCACCTTGTTAAGCAGTGTCGTTGTCGCAGCATCGGCTTCCTGCATACTCTTAATATTGGAAATGTTTTTCGTTATCACATAGCCAAGGAGAAATACAGAAATAAGGGCTGCCACTATCCTTAAGGCAACCATAAATTTGATACTTTTTCGCATAGAATACATCCTTTCTTTCATAGATAAACTAGATGGTTTGAGGGTGCATATATAGGGGCCTTATGTGTCCCCACAATTTCTCAAGTATTAGAAGAATACATGAAACCAGACTCCTAAGGCGCTACCCTGCACAAACAGCAAAGACAAAAAAGTACCCATATGTATAATACCGTTATTATAACATGACAATCTGCTTTCTTTCAACACTAAATATAAAAATTCCAATCACCATCATTGGTATGAAATAAATCAAAAACGATATCACACTATCTGCCTGCCAGCCGGTTAATTTATCTCTATTTATAAAATATTGCAAAATAGACGGCGATGCGTTATTGATTGCATGAAGGATGACTGCAGGCCATATGGAACCAGACTTATATGTCACATAGGTAAGTATCATTCCCATAAACACACACATGATACACATTGCCACAAAGCCTGTATATGGATATCCGAAATATTCCATGCCAAAATTATGTCCCACATAGGTAAGAGGCCAGTGCCATATTCCCCATATGACTCCACCAATGACAACTGCTTTTCTGACTCCCCAAAGGTTTATCATTTTAGGCATCATATATCCCCGCCATCCGGCTTCCTCTCCAAAAGCGGCAAATGAAGTCAGTGTACCCGAAACTATCATGGCGATTGGCTGCATATAGAGAATTGCCCGTTCATTGTCTGCGATTCCCAAAGTTGCCGGATAATCAGCATCAAAAGCCTGAGGTGAAAAAAGAAGGAACAGCCCATTACCCAGTTCAAAATAAATCCATGGCAGAAGCATAGCGATTACAAAATATAACCACTTCTTATCTTTAAAACTGATTCCAAGAAGCATAGAATCCTTTCCTGTAACTGCAAAGCCCTCCTTCGTCACATATCTCGCAAGTAACATTGCTAATGTCGGGCAAAGCATTCCAAGACTCACAAACTGGTCCATGCCGGAAATTTCACCGTCTGCCGCCCAGATATTGCCTGAAAGAATATAAGCAAAAAAAACAATCCATGTAAATCCAAATGCAAAAGCAAGATAAACCAAAAGCCGCTTTGCTTCTAATTTTTTATCCATCGATTTCCACCTCCCTGTTTTTGCTGACTCTGCAGGTTATCCGATAGGAAAGCAAAAAAACAACAAGATTCAAAACCGGCGACAGGATAGAATACAGTGTTACAACAACCATGTGTTCCTGACACCAGCTTACAAAAACATTGATGTCAAAATTCTCAAAAACCTTTAGATTGCCAAAAAACAAATATACTATTGCAAGAAAAGCCCCTCCCTCTAAAAGTGCAATTTTTACCACGGAGCCTTTTTTCACTCCCAGCATTATAAAAAACGGTAATTCTATCGACGCAAGTAAAAGAGAGATTCCGCAAAATACCGGCAGAAATTGAGAGAATGCAGAGATTAGCTCCCTGCTTGCATTATCTCCTGCCACACTGTTAAAAATGATAATCCACATGGTTTCCATTGAATACAAAACATAGACAGCAATCCCAATAAATATGTATTTCGATGCAATATATGCATTTTTATCAAGAGGCAGCACTCTGGTAAACTGTCTGGTTTTATACTTCTCATCATTTTTGCAGATGGCGGCGGTCCATCCGGAGGGCAGCACAAAACCAAATGCAATGAAAAGCAAAGTCAGCATGACCACAAAAGAATCCCTCACATCTCCTGTTTCCGTAGCTGCAGCCACATTTCCCGGAAATGCAAGTCTTACTATTATCAATAAAACCGTGCATCCAATCAGCGTCCATATGATTCGCTTTCCCTTGATTCCAACAAAATCTTTATATAAAAGCCCTGCCATTATGCCACACCCCGCTTTCTTCCGGCTATATACACTGCCGCAAAATATGCTCCACCGGAAACGATGACTGCGGCAGCGAACAGAATATATGATTTATGGAACATAAACCCTGTTGCCTGATCATATAAATCTGACAATGCATTTTCATCAGAATCAAATAGAAAGCCCTTCAGTCTGTCAAAGCTGGCAGCTATACATATAACCAGCTCAATTAGACACAAAATGATATTGGCATATGCAGCACTTCCTTTACCCAGAAAATGCACTAATAAAATAAACAAACTGATATTCATCACCATAAATGACGCAAAGGACACAATCACGCCACAACATTTCCCGAAAGAAATGATATCTGTCAGAGATGACAAAACGATAGTCATGATAAAGTCAATTGCCACCCCTACGACAATAAACAAATAACCTGTTATAAATCTGCTTCCCACCCGTTTTCTGATGGAAACCGGCAATGCCGCTGCGACTTTATAAAAGGACGCATTTTCATCATCAGTAACCAGATTCTTGATATCTCCCGCACATGCAATGGGTATCAGCATAAAACAAAGCAGTGCCAAACTTGCAAACCGGGCAACTTCTGCCTGTGTCCCTTCACCGGAGTCAATCATCTCTACAATCCCTGCGTGAATATTTCCAAAATTATAGCTTAAAACAAACAGAATGGAAATAACAACAACTCCAACAATGGTAACGGCATAGTTTATCAGCTGTTTTTTCAGGCAGAAAAAATCTTTTATCAATAATCCCCGCATAAGCTCCCTTACCTTTCCGATACTTTATATCTTTTTGTCTTATTTACATAGTAAATCATAATCTCATCAAGTCCCGCCGGCTCTATCACCATTTCCGGATATAGCTTTTTGGCTGCTTTTCTATCATTTACCAAAACTTCCGCTCCGAAACCGGAAAGCTCTGCTGACACAACCAGAGATTCGCTTATATTCTCCAGCTCATCCTTTTTACAACGTAAAATACCATGCTTTTCAAGAATTTCGTCCTTGTTTCCCTTTAACACAATTTTTCCGCCGTCAATAAACACAACCTCATCTGCCAGCTTTTCCAAATCGCCTGTAATATGGGAGGATAAAAGAATCGTGTGATCCTCTTCTATCACATATTCACGAAAAATCTGAAGCATCTCATTTCTCACAATGGGATCTAGACCACTGGTGGGCTCGTCCATAATGAGAAGCTTCGCCTCATGTGACAGAGCCGCAGCAATCTGAAGCTTCATTCTCATACCCCTTGAAAAAGAACCACAGGCTTTTTTCGTGGGAAGGGAAAAAAGCTTCAGATATTCAAAATACCTTTCCTCATTCCAGTTTTTATATACATTCTTCATGATTGTGCTAATCTGCTTTGCCGTTAAAAAATCATGGAATCCCATCTCATCAAAAACAACTCCGATATCTTCCCGAACCGCTGTGGAATTCTGATTCACGCTTTTTCCAAACACATATACTTCTCC
>CAMWOF010000028.1 GCA_947175805.1 uncultured Clostridiaceae bacterium | reverse complement strand
AGAGCAACCAGCCTGATAGATATATATTTTTTCAACCCCATCCATATTGTATTGCAATATTGGCTGAATATCTCCTGTACCAAGATAAACAATTTTTAAAACAATAGCTTTTATATCTATATCATCTGGTTTGATTCTCAAAAGCTCATTCAACAGCTTTACAAATTCTCTTAAAAGCATACAAAAACCAATAAAGCAACAAAAAAATCCGATAACACTAATAATCATTTTGAAACCCCAGCCGACTAATCTAAAATTTAAGAAATATACAATAAATACCAACTGCAAGCACAAACACCCAAACCAAAAAACATTATCACAAGCAAATGCTCAACAAGTGATTTCACCAGATCCTTCCGATCATATGCCAGCCCACTATCCTCTGAAAGTCTTAATTTCACTTCTTTCCCTATGGGATATTGTTTGGGATTACAGTTAAAATGATATATGTACTTTTTATCTATTCCCCCAACAGTATATTGTAATATTGGCTTAACATCACTCGTTAAATCAAGAGTGCTAGCAGAATCAACAACAACTGCTTTTATATATCCATCACTTGATTTTACTTTTATTTCTTTGATTCTCTTTATCTCTTTCTTTAACATAATCAGACTCGTTATTAATCCAAACATACTAAACAAAATCGCTAAACATAGTTTCAGTTTTTCCATGCATTTAATCTCCTTCTATAATTAATTTTTTTGCTCAACTTTAATCATATCATATTCTCATGTTTTAATTGATACACCCCCGTTCTTCAAATTTGAGATTTTAAAATTGAGCATATATTAAATATCCATTACCTCCCCTCATCTATATAATTTTAAATTCTTCCATTGAATTTTCATCCTATACAGCTCTTTCGCTATTTAAATCGAATAAATTCTCCTCCCGAGATATATGTATGAATATGTTCCATTTAACAAATATATTATCATATATGCAAATATATATTATAATTGCGATTATTACGCACTTCGCGCTCTCACGATGATCAACAAACAATTACATTTTCACATAACCATGCTCAAACATGTGGGAATTATTATATCATAATAATTCCCGTGCAACAATAGAGCTATAGTTCCTATCAAAAACTTAAAAAACGGTACAGCCCTTGCAATCGGAACTATACCGCCTAATCTTAAATCACTGCCTTTTTTATTTGCTGCACAATCAATCCGCAGCCTCAATGCCCCGGATATCCGGTTCGCTCACCATGGAATAATTGGTATGGTACATCACGTATCCGGGTTTTGCTCCCGCCGGCTTTTTTAGCTGCATTCTCCTTGTATAATCAATCTCTACTTTTGGATTGTCCCGTCCCGCCGAATAATAAGCTGCCAGCCGCCCGACCTCCTCGTATGTGCTGTCCGGGATATCCTCTTTAAATAGTCTGTTATTTTAAATAATTTCCTCCACATGGTCTATCCATCTTCTTTTCAACCATATCACATACAAGTTCCGAATCCAATACAACATCATCAATTCCTTGTAAATAGTAGTCAATATTATCTTTTGTAATATGATCAGCCCCTTTACTTAATCCTATACATGCAATAAAAATTCCTTCGTTAGTACAGTCATATATATCCTTACCGATTGGATATTTTTCCTATTGTACCAGTAATAATATTTATATTTTTTCTCTTCCCCGCTTCCAGACGTATATGTTACAATCGGTGCAACGTCACCAGTAAGAAATGGGTCTATATTAACAACAACTGCCTTTACATTGCCATCACCGGAATCAGGCTTTATTCTTTTTATATCTTTTATAATTCTCATTAGACCTGTACATCCCGCAACCGTAAAAAACAAACTAACTAATAAACTACCTAATCCCACTTCCATAGTACTCCCTTCTTCTTCCCCTCTAATATTGATATTACTTAATTCATGAAAGTCATATCATAAACTCTTGTCAACAACGTCATTCTCTACCGTATATTGATACTGTTATCCAAGGCCTCTGTCAAAGGCTCTAAAAAGAAAGCAATGATGCGCCTGCGCCCGGTTTTAATTTCAACGGTGCATTCCATACCCTGGGCAAGCGTAAGCTGTGTTCTCTCCAAATCCGTCTCCTCCAGCATTACCTGTACCTTATAAATGCGCTCCTGGCGTTCATTTTCTATGGCATCGGGGCTAATATAGGTAACAATGCCGGTTAGGGTTCCATACTGCTGATAGTCATAGGTATCTACCTTGATGTCTACCTTTTGCCCAAGCTCTACAAAGCCGATATCACTGTTTTTTACCTCTGCCTCGATCACGTACTGTGAGGTATCCGGCAGCATCTCCGCTACAACCTGCGTAGCCGCTACCACCGCTCCCGGCTTATCTACATACTGCGCTTTTATGACACCATCATACAGGGAAACAATCTCCTTGTTTTCATAGTTGTATGTCTGTTCTGCCACAGTTACACCATAGGTTTTTAACTGCTCAGTATATTGGGTCTTTAATTCCATGCGCTTTGCATCTATGTCTGTATTTGCGTTTTCCAGATTTAAAACAGCGGTGTCATAGCTGTTTTTTGCCAGCGCAACCTTCTTTTCCTGCGCCTCATATGCACCCTGGTTCTGTGTAATCTGATAATCCAGGCTGTTTTCTTCCCCGCTGGCAGACAGAGTCTCACTCTCTATCTGTGCCTGCTTAATGGCAATCTGCGCCTCTAAATTGTCCGCTTCCTTCTGCTTAGCCTGCCATTCGGATTTTGAGATGGCGCCTGCCTCATACAGCTTTTTATATTTCTCTGCCTCAGCCATGGCATATTCATAATTTGACTGTAAAAGTGCAAGTTCTATTTCCGCTGCATCGGTCAGTGATTTTTCATCCTCCTGCAAATTTTTTTCCTCGGAAAGATATTTTTGCTGCTCTCGGATATTGCCAAGCTCCAATTGTTCCATTGCATACTGGCTCTGGGCAGCGGTGACCGCGGCCTCATACTCCGCAATGGACAGCCTGTCAGCCTCCTCCATGGAAATCATATATGCAACAATCTCCTTCTGCGCCGCATCCGTCACCTTGTTCTGGTATGCCGAGATGTCCTTTCCGTCAATCAGCCTTCCCAGCAGTTCAATCCTAAGCTGCAGCAGACCAATTTCCCCCTCGCTAAAAGAGAGGTTTGCCTCCTCTACCTCTTTATCCAGCCGGTATAAAACATCCCCCTTATGTACGGTATCTCCCTCAGCCACGCAAACCTCTGTAATGATGCCGTCTCCTGCCGCCTGCACCTGCTGTACCCCCTGCTCGGAAGATACATAGCCTCTGGCGGACGCTACCTCATCTACCTGTCCGATGCATGCCCATAAAAGGAACAGCAGCAGCAAAAGAAAAACCATCCAAATCACTACATTGCCCAGGGGCGATGCAGGACGTTCCACAAGCTCTAATGCCTCTGGCAAAAATTCTGCCCGCAGTCTGCGGATTGCCGCTTCTTCTCTTTTCTTCATAATTTATTCCCCCATTGATATTTTCGTATCAATTTTCATACACTTTAAAAAATCACTGCATCATCTGCTGTTGCATTAGTAAATGATAGTAAATGCCCTTCTTCTCTATCAAGCTCTGAATCGTGCCGTACTCGGCAATGGCGCCGCCCTCCACCACCATGACTGCATCTGCATCCTTCAGCGTAGATAACCTGTGGGCGATAATAAGTACAGTGCGGTTATGGCAAATCTGCTTTAGGTTTCGCTGAATCATGCTCTCAGATTCATAATCCAACGCAGAGGTGGCCTCATCAAATATCAGGATTCTCGGATTGGTGAGCAGCGCCCTGGCAATGGCAATCCGCTGCTTTTGCCCGCCGGAAAGCCCCGTGCCCCTCTCACCTACCACGGTGTCATAACCCTCCGAAAGCTCTACAATAAATTCATGCGCCCCCGCTATCTTTGCCACCCGCACAATCTCCTCCATGGATGCCGCCGGATTTTGCAATGCAATATTTTCACGTATACTGGCATTAAAAAGAAAACTCTCCTGCAGCACGACCCCTATCTGCTTTCTGAGCCAAGTGGGATCGGCCAGGGATAAATCCATGCCATCTATCATAATCCTGCCCGCCTCGGGAATGTATAACCTTTGAATCAGCTTGGATATCGTGCTCTTTCCTGAGCCGCTTTTTCCCACGACTCCAATAACCTTATTTGCGGGAATTTGAAAGCTCATGCGCTTGATAACCTCCGAGCCGTCAACCCGATAACGGAAGCTGACCTTGTCAAATGTAATATTTCCCGCAAGCCTTGGCAGTCTGCCTGCCGTACCCATATTTACCGGCTCCGGCTTTGCGTTAAAAATATCCCCAAGTCTTTTTATGGACAGGGACGTCTGCTGAAACTCCTGCCACATCTGCACCAGGCGCATGACCGGCTGGCTGACCCTGCCAGACAGCATGCGGAAAGCTACCATCTGTCCTACGGTCAGCTCTCCTGCCATAACCAGCTTTGCCCCTAAATATAAGATTGCAATATCAAAGGCTTTCTGGATAAATTGAGCGATAGCGCCCGCCGTATTTCCAAGCATGGTTGTCCGAAAACCCGCCGTCGTGTAATCCGCCAGCATCCCTTCCCATTTCTGTCGGACTACCGGCTCTACCGCAAAGGATTTTATTGTCTGCACGCCGCCGACAGCCTCCACCAGATAAGACTGCTGCTCTGCTCCCGCTCTGAATTTATCATCCAGCCGTTCTTTGAGCATCGGCGTAATCACTGCGGTCACCGCCGCCAGAATTGGTAATGACAAAAGCGTTACATTTGTCAATGTAACACTGTAAAAATACATGATAACCACATATACAATGATAAACAAAGTGTCTAAAAATGTATTCAGAGGCACACCAGTCAAAAAACGCCTGATATTTTCCAGCTCTCTCACTCTGGCTATCGTGTCCCCCACCCTGCGACTCTCAAAATACCTGAGCGGCAGGGCAAACAAATGTGTAAACAGCCGACAGCTCAAAATAACGTCTATTTTACTGGTAGTATGGGAAAATACATAATTTCTGGCAATGGACAGTATCGTCTCAAATGCAGTAATGATAATCAGCCCCACTGCCAGCACGTCCAGCGTACTCATACTGTTATGGCTTAACACCTTATCAATTACCGACTGGGTAATCATCGGCGAAAAAATCCCTAATAGCTGCATGACCAAAGCTGCCAGCATAACCTCCAACAGCGGCCTCTTGTATTTCATAATGGTTGGGATAAACCATTTTAAGCCAAACCGAAGCTCTCTGTCCTCAAATTTTCTCGGCACAATCAGCAACGCATGTCCACTGTATATTTGATTTAATTGCTCTTCGGAAATGACACGGGGGCTTCTCTCATTGGCAAATGCCAGCAGCGCCTTTTCCTCCTGCATTTTTAACAGAATACCATATTCCCCGTCTGTAAATCCAATGAGGGCAGGCAGCGGCATGCCCTTCAGCTTGTTTATCCCTATTTGCACATGTTTTGCCTTGAGCTTTGACTGTTTGGCCACGCGGAGCAAATCCGAAAGCTCCGTCCTTTTTTCCTCCAGATTACAGGCATGCCTGATTCTCGCCTCATCTATTGCAATTCCGTGATATGCTGCCAGCATAATCAGGCATGTAAGCCCTGAATCCCTATTTTTATCTGTTCTAGTTTCTTCCATATATCTTATCCTTATCGTATATTATTTTCCATCCCGAACCCACCACTGGTTCACAATCTCCAGTGCCTGCCCATTCCTCTTCTTCATTGCCCGGCAGATAATTTTTGAAACCGGAGTATTTTTTACAAATAATTGTTCTATAATTTTACACTATTTGAACCAATAGGTAAATACTATTATAGTTCCTATTCTTTGAATCATCAATATATGCAGGGACTATCGTAATCAATACCCCATGAATTGTTTGTAATATACAATTCCTACGCCATCTGCTTTATTTAGTGTCTCTGCATAAAAGAAAAAGGACTACCATTTTGGTAATCCTTCTTCCTAAATAATCTATCATCACTCTACATTTTTTAATGCATCACTCATTGGTATTTTCTTTATTTTTATAAACTGAAGCACAGCTACCATGCCATAAGTCATCAGAAGAATCAGCACAATCAGCGGATAGATTGCTGAATCCATGTATATGTGAATCCAGCCGCTGTATGACATCATAAACACCTTATAAATCACCGCCAAAAGCAATGTGGAAACTAAAAGTCCCACTGCCGTGGAGAAGACCACCACCCAGCTTGTGGACAGCAGGTAAAGCCCGGCAATCTCTCTATTTTCATATCCCAGAATCTTTACCATAGAAATGGAATTAGCGTTTTTCTCCAAAATCAGCTTTGTAAAGAGGTAAATGAGCATGGCGCCCATGGCAATGGCAAAATATTTTATCAGTTCAAACATGCCCCCCATGGAAACCGTAAGCTGCCTCGTAAGCTTTGTCATGTCATCCACCGTAATCACCGAGGCAATATATTTTTCATCAATATCATTCAATATTTCATTGGAAAAATATCCGGTAAAATATTCCGGTTTTTCCGGGGAGGCAAGCTGTTCCAAAAAAAGCTCAGGATTTGTCATGATATTGTCCATAGCGGATTCCGGTTCCGCCTCAAACACCTCAATAAACCTGTCATCTGGCATAAATACGGCAATAGCTGAAGGAAATGCATAAATTCCCGCTATACTGAAATGATACTCCTTATCCCCGTATTTTTCATACAGCGTTATCTCATCTCCCTGCGTTAAGCCGTATTTTTCTGAAAAGCCGTCTGAAATGATGACGCCCTCTTCCGTGACCTCTGCCCCGATATATGCACTATCCTTAGAAATGCCGTAAACGCTTACCGTTTCCTCCCATTCCTTATGCGTATAGCTTAAGGAAGTCATACAATAAGTTTCTGCCTGCGCATTTTCTGTCCTGACCTGCGTATTTAAGATGTACTGGTATTTTGCCGGCATCTGCTCCACAACCACATCCTGATAGTTTATCAGAAGCGGCCCTAACATCATGCCGAACAAAAGCAGCAGGCTGACCATTAAAATGCCAAACATCATGGTCACATAACCAGATATATTCTGTAATACAACGCGAATACGAAACCGTGTCAAAAACCGGATTTTTGTGGAAATCCGCAATGCCTTTTTTCTTCTTTTCTTTGCCAAATCCCTTCGGATAAAACGGAGCGGGGACAATTTCAACGTGCTGGCAAGCACATAAGCATTAATAGCAACCATCAGTATCAACGGCACCACCGTTGTCTTTACAAATGCCTCTGCGTTCCAGATAGTCACATAGGTCGTTAAGCTGTAGCTTCCATAGTACACATCCGCTACTATGTCCTTAAATACTGTATATCCAAGCACATTTCCCACCACTGCTGCGAAAAGCGTCACCAATATCGGCATTGTCATGTAATGGCGGAATAATTCTCCCCTTGTATAGCCGGATGCCCTCAGCGTTCCGATGACCATGGACTCTTTTACAATTGTGTGCTTCGTTGTCACCGCAAACACAAATGCCATAATTACAATCAAAATATAGAGCAGCACAAGCATCATGGTTTTGTCACTGCCCATATCCTCCCCCGCAAATTGGATTGCGTTATTGGCATATCTGGGAACAAATGTCTCAATGCTTCCGCCGGACTGATACACCTCCTTGATGATAACTTCCATTAAATCCTCCGCCATATCCACTTCTGCATCCGTATTTGCCGGCGGATTATCATAAAGCCATGCGTAGTTATAGTTCTCCTTCTCGTTTGGGAAATATGAATATCCCTCCTCCGTCATGACAGCAATGCCAAACTTAATGGAGTCAAACATCAAATCATTATTATTTTCAAACAGCGTACTGTAATCCGGCAGCGCCACCAGACCGCTAACCGTAAATACTTTATCCCCAATCCGTATGGAATCTCCTGTCTTTAGTTGGTTATTATCTGCAAACATACGGTCAAGGGCAACCTCGTCTGCCGATGCCGGCAGCACGCCGTCCATCAGGCAGGCCGTATTTATCTCTTTTCTGTCTTTATAAATACGGATTTTAGCATCCTCTGCGCCGTCTAAGTCAACGTCTGCCATATGGTCCTCAAAGAATAACGGATAAAGCGTAATGCCGCCCGCCTCCTCAATATTCCGGCGAAGCGTATCGCCCGGTTTTTTATCAAATTCTACATGGCCGTATTCTATATTATATTTTGCAAAACTTTCATCATAGGCGGTAATCATACTGCTGCCGGCAACTAAAAAGCCGGAAATAAAGCCGATGGTAAACAACATAAATAAAAAGATGACCAGATATCTGCCAAACTCTCCGATGAACTCCCGCCAAAGCCTTTTATGTAATGGATTTTTCATTTTGCACTACATCCTCCCGGTTAAAATTACTTTCAGCAGCTACCAGTCAAGTTCGGCTGCTTTCAGCTTTTGCTCATTTACATAATTATGACGAATTTGTCCGTCCCGGAGTTTGATTACCCGGTCTGCCATATTTTTAATCGCATCATTATGGGTGACCATGATAACTGTATTGCCATACTTTTGATTGACCTCTTCTATCAGTCTCAAAATATCCTTAGACGTATGATAATCTAAGGCGCCGGTAGGCTCATCGCACATCAAAATATCAGGGTTCTTGATAATGGCGCGTCCTATGGAACACCTTTGCTGCTGTCCTCCGGAAAGCTGGTTCGGCAGCTTATGCCTGTGCTCATAAAGCCCCAGTGTTTTTAGCAGCTCATCCGTATCCAGGGGATGATCGCTTAAATATGCGCCCACCTCCACATTTTCCTTCGCATTTAGATTTGGAATCAGATTATACATCTGAAACACATAACCTAAATGCTTTCTCCTGTATTTCGTCAGGGCGCGCTCACTCATATCCGCTGTCTTTTCACCAGAAATGGAAACGTAACCGCTGTCAGCCGAGTCAATGCCGCCAATAATATTTAACAGTGTGGATTTGCCGGAGCCGGAAGGCCCCAGCAGCACACAAAACTCCCCCTTCTCCACAGAAAAGGATATCCCCTTCAATACATCCACCCTGCTTTGTCCTTCGCCAAAGCTTTTCTTTAAATCATGAATTTCTATAAACATCTGTATCCCTCTCTCGTTTTTTACTTCTGCTCTGCCTTAATTTCCTCTGTCTGGAATATAAATTTCACACTGGCATCCTCATCGCCATCGTCGATAAAGGAGCCATACTTTGCCTGCTCTCCCGAAATGGATTTCAGACGGTCAATCAAGCTCTTCACATTTTCGCGGTACATATTCCGAAGCTTTAACGTACCCTCCTCTTTAAATGTTTTCAGACCGCTCGTCAGTGACCGGGAGCCGGAGGCCAGGGCACTGATTCCCTCTGCGAGCTGCGGCGTTGCTTTATAAATACTGCCTGCGCCCGAAGCCAGCTCCTTTGCGCCGCTTTTTAATGCAGAGGCAGATTTTGTAAGCTGCTTTGTACTTTTATTAAGCTCCTGAAAACCCGTCTTCAGGCTGGAGCCTGACTTTTTTAGATTGGCTGCGCCTTCTGTCAGGGTCTGGTTATTTGCACTTAAGGTTGCCAGGCCCTCACTTAAGCCTTTTATGCCGTCAACGACGGCAGTAACCGAAGACTTGATATTTTCGGAACCGGTTTTCACGGCTTCACCGCTGGTCTGTATGGTAGCGGCTCCCTGCTCCCATATGGAAACTGCGCTGTTAAACTGCTCTGTCCCTGCCTTTAGCCCCTGCGCCGCTTTTTGCACATTTTTTAGGGAAGCGCCTTCACCCGTGCCGTTTGTAGCATTATTTAGCTTGCTTAATGCTGCCTGATAGCGGTCCTGCTCCTCTGGTGACAGAGAATCCTTTATGCTGTCATATATTTCCGAAAACGCAGCATAGCTCTCGTTATAGCTCTGTGTCAGGCTGTCGGTCATGCTGTCCACTGTATTTGCACCCTTTGCAATGCTATCCGCACCCTCTGTCAGCATATCTATGTTCTCCTTGCCGGCAAGCTTATTCACATTATCTATATATGCCGTTAAGCCGTTGTGGAAGTCAACATAGCCAGCCGGAAGCGCTTTCGTCTTTTCATATAGCTCCCCTGCTGCAGAATCTATGGCTTTCTCACCATTTATATAAGCTGTGATGCCATCTGCCAAGGACAATGTCCCGGAAATGTACTGATTTGTTCCCTGCTTCAGAGTCTTGATTGCGCCAGCATAAGCTGTGAAGCCTTTTGCGAATTGCTTCGTACCATCAGCCAGTGTCTTAGAGCCTTTCTTAAGCCCTTCGATACCGCTGGTATAGGCAGAAAAATTCTTATCCAGGGTCGAAAGCGCTCCTTGAAGCGTAGAGGAACCCGATATCAGCTCATCCGAGGCTTCCACCATTTCGTCCAAAGCCTCCTCCAGCTCGTCCAGGGACTTTGTGTCTTCAAAATCCATTTCTGACAACAGCTCTGTCGTTGCAATGGTATAAATGGGCTTCATTGAAAATTCCGTCACCATTGCGGTAATGGTAACTGTATCGCTGAACTTTTCCTCAAAATCATCCTTTACCTCTCCGGTAAGGTTAAGATTTTTTGTAAGCCCCGGCATACTATATGCAATTACAATCTGCGTATCCCCCTCAGTAATCAGCTTTCCCTGGCTCACCCGGATATCCGAAAATGTTTCTTCCTCCATAATTAATGCAGAAAGCATGAAAAACGGACTGTTCATCTGTACCTTTTCCCCGTCAAGCACATCCACATAGGTGGAATGGTTGCTGTAATGCAATATAATTTCCACTTCACCACTCTGACCTGCCAACGCCTCGGGCGCTATGTCAACACCATTCAAACGGTAAGAAACCGCCACGCCAACCGGCAGCCGGGAATGTTCTGCCACCTCTATTGTCTCATTCTCATCATCCTCTGCACCGGTGTCCACACGAATTTCCGTAACGCTGCCATCCGCATCCTGACTAACATAAACTGTTTCCTCAGGAGCCGACCTTTGCGCAGCAATTCTTAATATCGGCGATGTCTGGTCGGGCTTGCTTTTTAACCCTGACATTGCTTTCACGGGTGTAAATGTAATTCCCATAACTATGGCTGCCGTAAACAGCACAGCCTTAAATCTTCTTTTTCTCAAAGCCTTGTCCTCCTGTTCTTATTTTTGTGAAGCAACGAGCCAAGCGAACATACTTGTATATCCATTTGACTGCAACAAAAAAACCGAATATAGCTTTATGCTATACTCGGATAAATAAAAAAAACTCTATGTACAGCATAAAAGCAATACATGAGTCTCGTTATTTAAGGCAAACCAGAACTTTAAAAAAGTCGGTATGTTGATTTGCCACGCCTGTGCGCCACTACTCCCCCATGGGTATTTATTTCATTCAGAAATTCTGTTGTTAGTTTATACTAACACAAATGATAAAGCTTGTCAACAGTTTATTTTTCACAATACACAACTTATTTTCGCAATATCTACAATTGCATTTTCGTTACTTTCATAATACAATAATTAGAAATATGGTATAAAGGTGGTCTGTCACATGGACAAAAGCTATATTGTGTATGATGGGAGAAAGGTTGCAGCCTATAATCTGGCAGCGGATTTTTGCAAAAGCAGAGGCTGGGATGATAAATTCCTTGCAGAGCTCTGGGAGGGAATTTTACTGCAGCCTCTGCTCTATGATGAATTCGTTTATTACCTTGAAAAAAATGAGCTGACCGGCAACTTCATCTGTCATGGCTATACCATGTTTGACCTCTATTTTTATCATCTCCGGAGTTATAATGCTGGGCATGATGTAGGCAAAGACAGCGATGTCAGCGATAAGGACGAGATTGTTTTCATGGCATTTCATACCATGGGCAGACTGCAAAAAGAGCCGGACACCTATATTGCACTATTAGAGCGGTACTCCGGCATGGATATACTGTAAAATTACCGTTTTGCACAGCTATAGAGGATGACAGCATCCCCCTGCAGCCCGCAGACAACATTTACATAAGCGTCCGAACACGGATTCCGTTTAAGGTCACCTCGTCTGTCGCCTGAATAAGAATATAAGGCTTCCCGTCAATCATCCGGTTTTCCACAAGATGTGTCTTATCCGGCTTCACCCGGATAGAAACATCCGGAGTCTCAATCTCAAAGGCCTTCTTCTGTACGACATTTGTGGCAAGAATCGGCGTCTCCTTTGGCGCTGCCTCATCAAAATGGCTGTCAAGCTCTAAAATAGCAGCCTCCTTCACGCCGCTTGCCTCCAGCAAATGCTTCATGGCGCCCTTATCCAGGGCTACCGGCTCCGGCGCCTCCTTCTGTTCCTCTACCAGCTCCATCAAATTCTCATGGATATTCATGACCGATTCAAAATCACAGGCTTCCTTTAACGTATCCTCCACAATGGTCTGGAAGGTCTCCTGCTGGCTCTTATAGGTCATGGGGATATAGCAGCCCAGCATCCTATCAATAAAATCCGTCTGCATCTGCTCTGAATTCTTTGTATAATAAAGAAGACTGTGAATGTCCGTATTCCTGTCGTTAAATGCCGGAAACAAAAATCCATGGGCAGGCAAATCAACAATCCAATCCTGCAAGCGGTTCTCGATGGTATTTGTCGCCTCATTATAGCAGAGCACCGCTTTAGAACGCTTAACCGGACAGATACAGCACAAAATAAAATTGTACACATAGTCTGAAGCGTCCTCCAACTCCTGGTTATCCGAGGTTTTGCAAGGCACATCGTAAGCGCCGTGCACTAGCACGATATAATAATTTTCCAGGCTGCCGTAAAATTCTATCACCTTGTCGTAAAAAGCATCAATCAATGCGTCATCCTTTAAAGCGCTGTCCTTTAATTTCAGCAAAAAAGCCTGCGTCCCCTCATTACGCTCCTGCTCCAAGGGAAATTCCATATTCAGCATATTTTTTCCCAATGTACCGGACATGGCGCCCCTAAACAGGGAAAAATACTTAAATTCCTCCTCCTCCGGCAGAGATAAAAATGCTTCTTTTAAGGTTGTCCTCTTTTTCTTGTCTCCGTCTACATAACATGCACAAAGCCTTGTCAGTACGCAGTGCTCTTTTGTAAACAGCTTCTTAATCTCATTGATTTCCTTTTTATTCATATTCTGTCATCCCCCATAACAACTGTCACAGATTAGGAACCGGCTGCCAATCGGCAGCAGCTTTCCACAATAATTACAACGTCTGAGATAGCTCTTTTTGCTCTTTCCAAGCTCCTCTAATATTGTTCCCTCCGTCATCACCCTGGCATCCATGAGCCGGTTTTCCTCACGCTGCTTTCCAAATCTGGTGGAAAATTGATTATACAAATCCAGCATACGGTAATAGGACTCCGCCTGCTCTAACAGATTCTTGCCAGTAGCTTCCCTCATACGGGGAAAACGCAGCCTGTCCACATTCGTGTATTCAATGCAATATTCCTTCCAGAGCCGCATACAGTCCCGGTTGCCGATATCCACATCACAGGAAATCAGCGCAAACATATTTTCCTTATCGCCAAAATCATGCCCATCGCGCTCCAGATTCTTTAATACCTTGTATTTATCCAGCAGCTCCCCCACATCTACCTTTTTATATACCTTTAAAT
>CAMWOF010000027.1 GCA_947175805.1 uncultured Clostridiaceae bacterium | reverse complement strand
GTATATAGATGATACCTCTGGCATAACGATTACGGAGCTGCGTTCTAAGTGTCGGAAATTAAAAATGAGAAATGAAAAGCTGGGGCTGATTATTATTGACTACTTACAGCTTATGGGCGGGGGCAGGCGTTCTGAGTCCCGGCAGCAGGAGATATCCGAGATTTCCCGCTCCTTAAAGGTGTTGGCAAGAGAGCTTAAGGTGCCGATTATTGCGCTTTCCCAGCTCTCCCGTGCGGTGGAATCCCGTGATGATAAAAAGCCGATGTTGTCAGACCTCCGTGAATCCGGCGCCATTGAGCAGGATGCGGATGTGGTTATGTTCATTTACCGTGAGGATTATTATTTAAAGGAAGAATCCACCAGGCCGGGCATGGCGGATATCATTATTGCAAAGCAGAGAAACGGCGCCACTGGAACCGTGGAACTGGTGTGGTTAGGGCAGTATACAAAATTTGCGAATCCGGAGCGCAAGCGCACGGATTGAGTCAGAAAATTTTTTTTCTTGAAAATTGTGTGGGAAATGTCCCTTTATTTGCCATGCCCTTGCATCCCGATTCTTTCCACAAATATCTCCTTTGGCAGCGGTCTGTCAAAATAGAAGCCCTGCGCCAAGTAACAGTTATTTTCTTTTAACATCCTGATATGCTCCACCGTCTCGACACCCTCAACAATTACCTCCATGCCAAGCTCTTGTGCCATTGCAATTACCTGCTTTAACATAATATAGTTTCCACGGTTGCCTTCGTGATATTCCAAAAAACTTTTATCGATTTTAATCACATTCCAAGGAAGCTCCTTAATCAGATTCAGAGAAGAGTACCCCACTCCAAAATCATCTACGGAAGTGCTGATTCCCTGCTTTTGCAAACCAAATACAATTGATTTTAAATCATTAAATGCAACATCTGTTGTCGTCTCTGTCAATTCAATTTCTATGTATTGGTGCGGCACTTTGTATTTATCAATAATAGAAAGGATATTTCCCAGCAAATCCGAATCACCCATGTGACGCCTTGACAAATTGACAGATATTTTCACAACCTCCCTGCCCTCATCCAGCCACTGCCGGATATCTCTGCACACATGCTCTAACATATAAAAATCCAATTTACATATCGCGTTGCTCTGCTCTAAAATCGGGATAAACCGATCAGGCGGTATCATTTCCCCATTATGATTCCAACGGCATAGTGCCTCTGCACCTGCCAAAACATATTCCCGCAGCCGGACCTTAGGCTGATAATAAACAACAAACTCCTCCCTTGCAATCGCATCCAAAAACATTGCCTCTACAACCTCTTTGTTTTTCAGCTGCATCATCAAACTATCATCATAAGAGAGGAACTGTACATGTTGGACATTTTTTGCAATATTCATGGCGATACTTACATAATCCATAATTTGTGTTGGCTGTGTTATATCCTCCGGTATTGTATAAAATCCGGCCGCTGCAGAGACTGTAATCCGTTCGCCGGTCTGATCATTGTAAACAATATTCTGTTCCGTCAAATAATCCTTTACCTGCTGCAGTTTTTCCGTGCGAAACAAAGCGAGAAAATTATCCCCACCGATTCTCGCAATAAACTCATCATGCACAAACAAATCTTCCAGACCCTTGATAAATTTTTGCATTGCCGCTGTTCCACATTTCCTTCCAATCAACTGGTTAATCAGGGAAAGCCTTCTGAAATTAAAGTAACATGCCGTAAAATTCCCAATACACTGGTTTCTGATATAGATACCCGCTGTTTTCAAAAAATAAGCAATATTATAGGTTCCGAATTCTCTATCATGAAAGGTTAGATAGCTAAGCATCTGCATTGCTCTGGATCTGCCATTAAACACAAAAAGCATATACAACAGAAGGTCAATTTTTTCCCGTTCCACCTCTGTCCATGGGGCATCCCCCATCCCCTGAAACGCCTTGTATACCATCACATTGCCGTTTTCTATTATTTCCCGTTTCACACAGACACGCGTTTGATCCGTTTCTCCCATCTGATAAAACACGGACAGATTACCCTGCCCTGATTTTTCATGTTCTATGTTCTCATATAGTGTTACCTGCATTTTTACAATCCGAAGCAGGCGGGCAAGACGCGCTACCGCTTCTCGCATGCCGGGATGTTTCGGTGATGGAACATGTTTCATTTTGAGCAAAAATTCATCCATAGCATCTGCATATTCTGTTACATTCCATTCCATACATTTCCCCTCCGGTCTATTTGTAATCTGTCTCACACGAGTCAGGAATTATGCAAGCTTAAGCTGTGGCAGACGAACCACAAATGTATTTTCCTTTCCTTCTATACTCTCTAACTCAATACTTCCCGATACCTGCCTTAGCAAAAAGAGAATCATGGAAAGGTTCATTTCATCTCCTGCTTTGCTTTCAAAAACTTCATCACTGCTATTTTTTAAATAATGATTCATTTGCTCAAAAGTTTCCGCAGGTATTTTCATTTCGGTATCTGCTATCCGAATTGTCAGTTTCTCCGCATAACCACTCGTTTCACTCAATATATGAATAGCAATCACACCCTCATCCATATGTTCAACAACATTCATCAGTAATCGATTGAGAATTTGTCCGATTTTTCCCTGGTCACCCAAAAGCTTAGAAGGTACATTGTCATCTATCTGGCGAATAATCATGATTGGCTTATCTTCTAGCTGTTCCTCCACATTATAACAGACAAACTGCAGCAGTTTTTCAATGTTATATACTGTCTCGCTTAACACAATCTTTCCATCTGTCATCTTAGCATATGCCACTGTATCAGATAAATTGGAAAGCAGTGCCGAACCCTTTACCCAAAGCTGTCTGATTGTTTCTTCCATTATCTCTGAATTTCCAGACTCCAATGCCTGTTTTGCAGAATTGATCCAAGCCTTCATATTGTTCTGAAATTCGGTGTTCATATCTATAAGAAAAGCAGCCTGGGACTTAGCAGCCTGCTCCAGCCTCCAGCTTTTTTTCAAATCATTATTGCTTCTATACGCCATACTCGATATAACCTTACTCAGCGTATATAAAAATTCTGCCGCACGATTCGCTTTATCTTCCCCTAACATGGTAATGCGGCTGGCTGCTTCCACATATTCCTCTTCGTCCAATCCAAGCTCCTGTGCAGTCTTTCTAATCTGCATCATGTCAATAGGCTTTGTGGAAATCTGTCCTCCGATAAAGCAGCCAATAACCCAATCCTCCACAATAATCGGAACTGCATAATCAACCAGTCCTGCATGGCACTGGTATACGACAGGTTTTCCTTCATTCAATGTAAGAAAGGCCCCTTGTTTGTCACATTCCTCACAGCGTTTATTGCCAATTTCCGATTTTCTGGTATAATGCAAACAAAAATCACAAAATCCGCTCCCCTTCGTTATCGGTCTTCCTTCTTCGTCAGTAATCAAAGCTGCCATGCCTGTAAATTCAGAAAAAGCATCTTGGATTTGTTGTAATATTTGAACATCAATTAAATCAATTAATTGAGGATGTTTCATATCTATATCTCCTTGCTAATATGTCGGATGCTTCGTGTCCCTTAATAATACCATATTTTCATCAATAGTCCAAGTTGTAAAAGGAAAAATAAAAATTCCGCAAACCGCAAATGATGAAAAAATCATTGATAAATTACAACAGGTGCAGCGGATTAATTTTTCTGCTTCACAAATGGTTGTTTATTTGTTAACATAGACTATAGATACAGAGGATATAAAAAGGGGGGATGGGCATGACACATATTGAGCGGGCAGAACAGCTATTGCACCAGCAGTATCACTGCTCCCAGGCATTATTTGGGGCGTTTGCTCCTGATTTCGGTCTGGACTTAAAAACCGCATTTAAAATCAGCACATGCTTTGGCGGCGGTATGCGGCAGGGTGGAACCTGTGGCTGCATTACGGCGGCAATGCTGGTTTTAGGTATGGCTATGGGCTTTTATGACGCCCAGGACAGGGAGCTTGAGGTTTACGGAAACCAGAAGACAAATGAATTTATAAAGCGGTTTACCGCACAGATGGAAGGAGATATTTACTGCCGGGATATTTTGGGCAAGGATATTTCCAAGCCAGATGATATGGCGGTGATTCGCAAGGAGAAGCTGATTTTGCAAAAATGCCCAAGGGCCATCCGCATCAGTATAGAGATTTTGGAGGATATGCTGGCGGAGTATTTGAAGGATAAGATGGAGAGCAGTATTGACCCGGAGGATATTCCTGAAAGTGATGAGCTGCAGGCGATATTAAAGCGTACCAGCAGAAGAAATCGGTTCCGCCGCAATGTAAACCGCCTGATGTATTCCACAGCAAAGGACATTGGTTTTATTCAGTTTGATATCCGCAAGTTTAAGATTGTAAACGACTTGTACGGGGAGAAGTTCGGCGACCAGATTTTGGAATTTATTCTTGCACAGCTAAAGGAGTGCTGCCATGAGGACCAGTTTTTTATTAACTTGAGAAGCGATGTGTTCATGGTTGTGACTGCTTATGACCGGGAGGAGGAGCTGACGGACTTCATTGCATACCTTGACAGCAGGATTACGAGCTACAAGGATGTGAAGCTGCAAATGTCTTATGGTGTTTATACGGTAGAGGATAAGCAGATGGAGCTTCGCCAGATGGAGGATCGGGCGGCCATGGCGAGGAAGGCGGCGAAGAACAATATCGTCACCAATGTCTTGTTTTACAAGGAGCAGTTTAAGGATGTACTGTATAACAGGAAGTTTATTGAGGAGAATATCCAGACTGCTATTACCGAGCGGCAGTTTGTGATGTTTTTACAGCCGAAGTACAGTATTTCAAAAAATGAAATTATCGGGGCAGAAGCGCTGGTGAGATGGTTCCACCCGGAACGGGGCATGATTTTCCCGAACCAGTTTATTCCGATTATTGAGGAAAATGGTTTTGTGAAAAAGGTGGATTACTACATATGGGCGGAGGCATGCCGTTTTATTAGGCGGTGTCAGGATGCAGGGCTTCCGCCGCTGCCGGTATCTGTGAATGTGTCACGTGTGCATTTGCAGGATAATGAGTGTATTGAAGTGCTCTCGGATTTGATTAAAACCTATAATATTCCAAAGGATCTCTTAGAGTTAGAGATTACGGAGACGGCGAATGACCAGCAAATCAGCCTGAAGGCTTTGCAGTTAAAAGAGCAGGGCTACAAGCTTTTGATGGATGATTTCGGCAGCGGATACTCCTCTTTAAATATTCTTTTGGAGACGCCTTTTGATGTGATTAAGCTGGATAAAAAATTCATGGAGAACATGATGGTCTCCGGCAAGGGCAGAATGATTTTAGAGCATGTGGTGCTGATGGCGGATAAGCTGAAGCTCGGACTTTTGGCAGAGGGCGTGGAGACTGCGGAGCAGATTGATTTACTGCAGGGGATTGGCTGTGACCAGGTACAGGGTTATTATTATGCCAAGCCGATGGCGGAGGAGCAGTTTTTTGCCATGCTGAAGGAGCAGGCAGAAGCGGAGACGCAGGCCTGACAGGACAGCAGCTTATATAATTACGAGGTTTGCGCAGTTTATGTCCTTTGCCAGGTCATAAACTCTGCCGGAGGTAAGCCCCACGACCTTTGGGCGCAGAATGCAGTCTGGGTGGTTTTCCACCACCTTTGCGTTCTCGCCGTTGCTTAATTTAATGTTACAGCCCACTGGGTAGAGAATCACGCTGCCTAAAAAGCTTTTCATGATATCTACATCCAGCTCGGTGGTCATGGACATAATCATTTCCACGGCGTCCCGCTGGGAGAATGGCTCCTTGTAGGGGCGCTTTGTTACCAGAGCGTCATAAATATCCGCTATGGACAGAATCTTTGCATACATATTTATTTTGTCGGAGGGCAGCCCCTGCGGGTAGCCCTTTCCGTTTATCTTCTCGTGGTGCTGTAAAACGCCCAGCTTGATTTGCTCCTTGATGTCATTTTTTTCCTTTAAAATCTGGAAACCGAACAGCGTGTGCTGCTTCATCAGCGCAAATTCATTGTCATCCAGCCTTCCCGGTTTATTCAGGACTTCATTTGGTATCTTTGACTTGCCTACATCATGAAGGAGCCCTGTAATGCCGATTTCAAAGATGTCATTGTCCGGCAGACCGTGTTTTTTCGCAATGACCATCGCCATGGTCGCCACGTCCACACTGTGCTTGAAGGTGTATTCGTCACTGACCTTCAGGGCGCTGATATCCACCGCAATGGCGTCGTTATTCAGCACTGCACTCATCAAATCATTTGCAATATTGTTTGTGGATTCTGTAAACTTTTCGGATTCTGTGTTCTGGTAGAGGTATTGGATGCCCTCGGAAACGCGTTCCTTTACGCTCTCGGACAGCTCCACCTTGGCAGGATCGGACTTTCGCATTTTTTCAATGGTTTCCCTAGTCTCAATCGGAATGTCAGCATCCTCCGGGTCATCCTCTCCCTCCACGGTGTAAATGCCGCCGACTCCTTTTTTCATCAGGGCATCAATCATAAAATCATCCAGATATGTGCCCCGGGCAATCAAAGTGCGCCCCGTGGTGTCCACGATAGCCTGGTCAATTCTCATGCCCTCCTCCAGAGAGCGGACTCTTACGTATTTTCTTTTTCTCAACTGTCCACCCCCGTCCTAGCACTATCTGTTCATTAACTAAATTGAGTTTAACATGAATTGCCATGAATTTCTATCAGAACTTAATTTTTTTATATAAAAAATTTACTTGAGGTGATATTTTGCCGGGAGACAAGGAGGCGGGTTTGTGGTATGATGGGGAAAATGGGTACTTGAGAAAGGAAGCAGCAATATGGGTTATCAATTTTACGGCTGGGAGCATGCCTTGGTAAAGCCGGTGGATGAAAAGTATCAGATGATTCAGTCACCGAGGCATCTGTATGATATGTTATCGGAGATATGGTGCGAATACACTTGTGCGCCAAGATTGCGGCAGGAATGGAGCAGGGAAAATATGACGCTGGGGCAGTGCTCCATCACGGCATTTTTGGTACAGGACATTTTTGGCGGGCAGGTGTACGGCATTTTAAGACCCGGGGGAAATTACCACTGCTACAATGTGGTGGATGGCTGCTGCTTTGACCTCACCAGCGAACAGTTCGGCGAGGAGGCGAAGACGCTGGTGTATGAGGGCAATCCCGAACAGTTCCGGGAAGTACATTTTGCAAAGGAAGAAAAGCGGCTCCGGTATGAATATTTGAAGAGGGAATTATCTGCGGCATTACAAAAACACATCCACATGACCGAGTAAGCTCGCGATGTGGATGTGTTTTGCAAATGACTTATACAGTAAATCTACGCCAACAGTGCGTCTGCTAAGGCCTCCAGCTCTGCCTGGTTGGAGGCTTTTACCGTGCCGTTTATGGTAACGACTGTGTCTAATACTTTGATATCCTTCATGGAGTCAAATTGTTCTTTCATGACCTTGGCGGCAGTAGGTGCCCAGGCGCCGTTTTGTATGATACCAACGGTGCGCTTCTGGTAGGCTTTTATTTTCAGGTGGCGGATGAAATCAGCCATGATTGGCATGACGTCGCCCTCATAGGTCGGTGCGGCGACCACAAGCCGGTCATAGCGGAAGGCATCCTCCACACATTCTGCTAAATCGTCTCTTGAAAGGTCGGCAATGCTGACCTTTGGCGCACCCTTCTTCTCAAGAATTTCAGCTAACTGTTCGGCTGCTTGCTTTGTGTTGCCGTGCAGGGAGGCATAGGCAATAAAAATACCTGCATCCTCTGGCTCGTAGCTGCTCCAGGTCTGATATTTTCCGATATAATACTCCAGATTTTCATCCAGAATCGGTCCATGCAGCGGACAGATAATTTGGATATCCAGGGTGGCAGCCTTCTTGAGCAGTGTCTGTACGGGGATACCGAATTTACCTACAATATTGAAGTAGTATCTTCTCGCCTCACATGCCCAGTCTTCTTCGGTGTCCAGCGTTCCAAATTTGCCGAAGCCGTCCGCTGAGAACAGAATTTTGTCCTTCTGCTCGTAGGTCACCATGACCTCCGGCCAATGAACCATCGGCGCCATGAAAAACTGCAGGGTGTGCGCACCCAGAGACAGCGTATCATTCTCCTTTACCACAACAGTGCGGTCTGTCAAGTCCACGTCAAAGAAATTCGGAAGCATCGAAAAGAGCTTGGCATTAGACACCACCTTTAAGTCAGGATATTGGGAGAGTATCTTATCAAGATAAGCCGAGTGATCAGGCTCCAAGTGGGAGATAATGAGGTAATCCGGCTGTCTGCCGTTTAGCGCTTCCGCAACATTGAGGGCCCAAACGTCTGCTTTCCGCTTATCCACCATATCCATGATGGCAATTTTCTCGTCCATAATGACATAAGAGTTATAAGCCATACCGTTTGGAATGATGTACTGTCCCTCGAATAAATCTAAATCCTTGTCGTCTGCGCCTACATAAAAAACGCTTTCAGTAATATTTTTCATTTGCAAATCTTCCCTTCCTTTATATTTTTGCTGAATAGAGCATACCGCATTTTCCGGGAAAATGCAATTTTTTAGTGCCGGTGGGGGCAAAAAAATCTCCTGCCTGTCATGGTGATGAAAGTGGGCTATGCCCTGTGCTTTTGCCGCCGCTCTGAGCATATGCCTGCAATGCCAAAAGCAGTGCACCAAAGAATGCAAAAGACAATGCGCTTAGCGCTCAGGGGATAGTAGCTAAGAAAACAGATGCAGCCGAAAACCCGTGGAGAGCTTTCCATAATATGAATGCTGAACGCATGGTATAACAGCACCAGAAAAAAAGGCAGTATTGTATTTTGGAAAAAGACTATGAAAAAATAATATAAAATAATGTATAAAGCCAATGGCAGCAGGATAGAGGCAAGCATCGTTCTGACATCGGGCAGACCAATGGAGAACAGCAGCAGGACACCTGCAGATAACAGACAGTGGTACAGTATGGTTATGGACATTTCAAAAAGCAGGGATTTGATATGTATGCGGATGAGCTCACAAACGCCCTCCCTACGGTAGTCATGCATCAGTATCAGCGGGCAAAATAATCCAACAACCGGAAATAAATATTGTGCGAATTTTATGATGTCCATGTATAAATAGTTATAATGCTGGTAAACCTGATACATATTCCATATGAGCAGCGGGTATACAAAATACAGCATGATAACAGGAAATAAAATCGGGTATATACGGTGTATTAATACAATATTAGCTGCCCGAACCCTTTTTTTGAGAATATCGGGGGTTAGGAATGAATGAGACATAAGTACCCCTCCTCCAAGGATGGTTTTACCGGCGGCGCTTGTAATGCATCCATGGATAAAATGCGGCAGTGCCGCTCGCCGTTTTGCTCAAATTCATTTAACATATAATAAGGAGTATCCGATGGCAGGCGGTCAGCCGCCAGCTCAAAAACATGCCCTTCCGCAACAGCCTTCAACTGCTCACATGTCATGTCAGCAATAAGCTTTCCAGCGTGGATGACCAAAATTCGGTCACAGAGGGATTCGATTTCTTCTACTACATGGGTAGAAATAATGACAATGCGTCCCTGCTTTGTCTGGGATACCACGCTTTTAAAACGGATACGTTCTTCCGGGTCCAAACCGACCGTGGCTTCATCAAACAGCATAAGCTCGGGGTCGCCAAGCAGCATTTGCGCGATTCCCAGCCGCCTTGTCATACCACCGGACAGGGCGGTTGCCTTTTTCTTCGCCTCATCCGACAGACCGGTCAATTTCAGGGCGCGCATGATGGCTTCCTCCTGCCTGGCCTTCGGGATTTCCTTTAGGACGGCGAGAAACTGTAGCATTTGATAGACTGATATATCAGCAATGGCGCCAAACTTTTGGGGCAGATATGCCAGGGCATTTTGAAATTCCCTGTTGTCTGCCACAGGTGCGTCCTTCCATAATATCTCGCCGCTGTCACCGCTTATAATATCAGAAATACAGCGCAGCAGGGTGGTCTTACCGGCGCCGTTTTCTCCTAAAAGCCCGTATACGCCGGGGGTAAAGTGGTAGGAAACATTATCCAGCACCTTGTGCTTTTTATAGCTTTTTGATAGATTTTTAATTTCCAGCATAGCGTTTTTCTCCATTCACAAAAATTCAGGCAGATGCCTGCACATATTGACTGCAAGCTATTCATCCGTCTCTGTACCATCATAATCTGTCTGTATGACATCGGAGCCAGTCTCCAGATAGCGTTGGTAATAGGATTTCATATCGGAGGAGGCAAAATCTCCAAAGACCTGCTTGCCGTCCGTATGGAACCTTCCAATCTCGTTACCCAGCGTTATCAGATAGAGGCTGCCGTCTTCAGGAAGCCCGATAGCTTTCATATCCCTTACCAGCTCTGGTAGAGCAGTCTCTCCGTAATATGCATAGTCGTGGGAGGAGCATACCACCTGTACGCCCTCGATGCTGTGCGTCTCTACCATGCCGGAAATAATGGTACAGCCGTTTGCAGTCCCCTTCCAGGTGTGGCTGCCCGCTGCGTCCAGGTTGGTGATGATTTTGCCGCCGTGGTAGGTGATATCCACCGTAAAGTCTGCATCGTGCTCTAAAAATCTGCTGTAAATATCAGGATAGATGTTCCTCTTTTGACCAAGGAGAAGGTATCCCGGCTGTGGATAGTAGCATAAATACCCTGGCAAAAATATGCCCTGTAGATTCGTGTAAAAGGCAGGGTCAATACCTTTATAGTAAAAGGTCAGCGTATCCAGCGCCGCATCAGACTGCACGGAGATATAATCGCCCTCTTGGATAAAGTCCAAGGAATTTCCGTTCCAATCGCAGATTTTGGACACGGTATAATTATGGTTCAGTGTAAAAAAAGGTTTGGTTACAGATTGGGAAAGGTGCAGGGTAACCTCCGCATCCAGCATGGTGTCTAAGCGCAGCCATATATCGTAGCCTGTCGCCGAGAAATCAGCCGGCTGGTTTTTCGCAATGCCCCCGAAGGCATCATTGCCATAATATGTGTGTTTTTCGCTCCATGACCCCCATGGATTGTCATCGTTCTGATAATCGGAGTAGGGGAGCCGGCTGAGGATAAGGAGCGCCAGGCAGAGGAGGGTGTACACGATTCTGCCTGGCCTTCCCACTGCCCCTTTACTCCGCCTTTTGCCGCGGCAGCCAAGCCCATAAAGAAAAAGGCACCAAAAGCATAATCTGGCAAGCAGGACGGGGGACAGGCTCCACATATATGCCGTAGGGGTATAACATTTTATGTCCTCCGGACAGACCATAAAAAATTCAAAAACCGGGCGGAGATTGAGCCGGATGCCAGAGGACAACAGCTGCTGGTGGCCTGATATATTGGAAATGATTTCGTCCAGAAAAAATGTCATGTTCAGCACGGTGGGAACCAGCAGCAGAAAACAGCCCTTCCAGTATGCACGCAGCTTTGCCGCCAGGCTTCCGTAGCAGACTGCGGCAAAGGAGGAAAGAAAAGTGAAGATGAGAATGTATAGCATGCCATACCAGAAAAAATCCGCTGCTGTATTGCCGGAGATTGTTAGAAAGACGGCTGTCAGCAGTGCCTGCAAAGCTGTGATGCCAGCGACACATACCGTCATAAAGCGGATAATATGCTTGTAGATGTTCTTCATGCCTCCGGGAACCGTCTGCAGCAGCTCCTCCGTCTCGCCGTGAAACAGGGAATAGGAGAAGTCAAAGGAGATAAAGAGAAAAAATAAAAATATGTAATAAACACAACTGACAGGAACCCCAAGCATAGAGTAGGGTTCCCAGCCGATGGAAAGCCAGCGCCATAGGGAGACTGCTTCCACAGACAGCAAAAGCAGAAGCAGGGAGACGGACAATATACTTCGGATCTTGTTCTTGAAAAATAATGTTTTGTACATAAACCCTCGCTTTCTGCTTTTAATCCTGGGATGTGATGGTCGCTTTTCCGGTGGTTGTTTTCAGCAGATTAGATTTTCCTAATTTCACTTTATAAGGGACTGTTTCTGAGTGAAACCAGTTTATGCCGTCTGATTCACCTGGTGCCAGCGTTCCAGAAGAAACTTTTTGATTGTTGCAATAAAATTTCCATGTCATATCGGATTTGGCATAGGAAAAGCAGGTAATGCTGACCTTTGCGGCCTTGCAGTTTAAGGTAGTGCTGGCATTGCTGTCCCCCGCCCACAGGGTACAGGTGGATTTTTCCCCTGCAGCGTAAACATTCATTCCCAGTGTTAGTGTGATAACAATTAGCATAATTAAGGCATTACTTTTAAAAAACTTTTTCTTCATAATTAAATATCCTCTATAAAATTATGTTTGGTTAGTGATTATTTATTCATTTGTCTCATCCTAGCACAGAAAAATATATGGTGTCAATAGAACTATAGCTCCTTATTGACCCGCCCGGCTTCTATCATACATATTTCCTCCCCCTGCCATATGTCGGATGCTCCGTAGTCGCCGACCATTGCAATTTTTATATTATGTTTGACACTGTCCCTGCATACTTTAGGAAAAATCTGCCAATACTTGAGATAAAAGAGGCATTTGCGAAACTCGACTATATATACAATTTGATTGTGCAATTATGACAGTTTGTTCGCAGGGATATCTGATGCCGTCGGTACTGGAGCATGAGCATTTAGCGACTGTACTTTAGTCGCTTACATGCGAGCCCTGTCTGCGCCCTTAATGAGTGCATGCACGAACTTAGTAGCAGACTGTGCCGTGGCACCTTATGTACCGCTACGCGCAGCAGCTAAGCGCAAGCGGCCCTGCATCAAACTGTCATATTGCACAATACATCAATGTATAAATACGAGTTTCGCAAACGCCTACTATAAAATAAAAAATTGTGAGGTGTATTTTTATGATGACCAGAGTGTTTCGCGGAGCCTTTTTTGGCATCCTGCTGGGAATTGTGGGCGGACTTGCAGTGGGTGGTCTGATGTATGAGAAGCAGGAGGCGCCAGAGAATACAACGGCGGTGCTGACCATGTCCCAGAAGGTGATTGAGGAGAGCGACGAAACAGAATATCCGGTGCTGCGGTTCCATATCCGCGCCAACAGCGACAGAGAGGAAGATCAGGCGTTAAAGATGGAAGTGAAGGAGCAGGTGCTTTCCTTTTTAGAGCCGATTATGCAGGAGGCGGATTCTTTAGAAATTGCCAAAAAGCTTATATCTGCTAAGCTGCCTTATATCAAAAGTCAGGTAGAGACCTATATGGTAAAGGCGGGCTTTCAATACAATGCGGATGTATATTTTACAACAGAGTATTTTCCGCTCAAGCAATATGGGGACGTGACATTTCCTGCGGGAAATTATGAGGCGCTCAGGATTGACATCGGCGAGGTGGAAGGGCAAAACTGGTGGTGCGTCATGTATCCATCCTTGTGTTTTGTGGATGCCAGCCATGCGATGCTTCCTACAGAAGAAAAAGAAAAGCTGCAGGACATTTTGACAGACCGGGAATATGACCGGTTGATGGAGCACACAGCAAAGGGCGGGGAAAGCAAAGATATCTGGTTTTATCACTCGAAGCTTTTAGATACTGTCAAGGAGTGGATAAAATAAATGCCGACTCCTTATGTAATGGTTCCCCAAAAAAGAAGTCCATCCGGGTTCGCCGAATGGACTCTTTTTAAAATGAGGGGGAGAGGATTCAAATATATGAAAAGCTCTTACAATGATTAGTATATACAGAAG
>CAMWOF010000026.1 GCA_947175805.1 uncultured Clostridiaceae bacterium | reverse complement strand
CTTGGAGATGATATATATACCATCCGCTTTACCTTATACTGCATCACCAGCTCTGCAATATAAGTCGTACCTGACACATTGATCCGATAAAAATCCTCCCACTTTCCCCATGCACTTGATAAGGCACCTGCATGGATAACATAATCAATCGCCTCCTGTGCAAATACATGTTCCAGTGCTTCCCTGTCCGTAAAGTCGATCTGAAAAAAAGTACAGCCTCTCTTCTCCAGCTCTCTACCCCGCTTCTCGTTTCTTCCAATTGCGATTACCCGATATCCGCACTTTTGCAATTCATCAATTACATATCCACCTAAAAAACCGGTGGCTCCAGTCAATAGTACTGTCTCCTTCATCCGCTGTTCTTCCTCTCCATAGCCTGTTCAATCAGCTCCCCTGCCCGTGCTGTCCCATCCTGCTGCCTCAAAATCTTCTGCATACGGGAAATCTCCAAATTATCTTTACTTTCCCATGCAGCTTCCAGCCATTCCCTCCGAAATTCCTTTCTGAAAAAACCCAGTTTCTTTTTCTGAACGACTATAGAATCCAAACGCTGCTCCTCCTGTTTTGGGATGCACAGCTGAGGAATACCGAAATAAATGCTCTCATAAACACTGTTTAATCCGCCTTGATTCACAAAAAATCTGCAGTGAGGAAGCACATCGATCTGATTCACCCATTTACATAAAGTGATATTATCATGCGTTGTTTTTATTTCTTCGTCTCCCACAACCGCAATTATTGAATGTTTTGAGCCTTCCTCCTCTAAAAACAGGCTTTTTAATTCCTTAATATTGTCTGTAAATACGCTTCCCATAGAAATATATAAATCATAGGCCTCATATTCCTTTTGCGGCTCATGAAACATTGCAATCTTATCCTTTAGCGTGGTACCGACAAAATGCACTCTTTTAGAAAATGTTCTATAAAATGGCTGAAATTCCTTTGGGGAAAGTACAATCGTGGTCTTAGCACGGTTCATAAATAAATCAATCATCCGAAATCTCGGCAGACTGTTTTGCCGCCTGAAATGTCTTTCATCCTTTATTACCTTCTGAATGCCCTTCCTATTTTTCAAATACAATAAAACACTAGAGGGAAACATGTGTGAAAACAAGAAAACGGGTAAATTAAATGCCAACGTTGCTACCATGCAGGCTGACGGTATCTGTGTCCGATGTGCAATATTTTTTGCAAATGCACACATAGAGTCATATAAAATTATATCCGGCTGCTCACGCTCCACAACAGGCAAATAAAGCGGATATGCTTCCTGATTCAGTCTAGTTAACGCCTTCATCAATTCATAGAAATCTGCCGTAACATCCTTTAGCACAAGGTTTTCAAAGTCCAGACTATATGAAACATATTCTGCGCCGCATTGTTCCACCAACTTCTGAAATTCTGAGGTTATATAACACTGAACCCTATAACCCTTTTCTACAAGTCTTTTTATAATTGGGAGAACACACAAGCTATGCCCATAGGCAGGTGTCATAAAAAAAAGAATGTTACCCTTATGTTTCATAATACACCTCCCTATTGCTGAATGGTTACGGACTGTTAAAACACTTTTTATCTGCCATCATTATAACAGCTACCACAACCCTTCCGCAATATTCAATTTGTTTCCTTATCCTTCACCTTTTGAAGTTGACAAAAAATAGCTCCTATCCTATAATGATTTCATCTAATTTAGGAAGAGGTGAAAAAATGAGGAGATAATCTGCTTTTGAGGACACGAAACATTTCATTCGTATTATTCCGGAAGGTAGGAATAATATTTGTTTTTTGTCGCCAAAAGTGGTTTATGTTCTCATAACCTCTTTTTTTAATGTAGCGATTAAGGGTGCGAAGTACTGACAGTCGCATATTATTACAGAATACATCTAATATACATGAGGTTATTTTACGGACATATTTCCTTTGGCGATAGCGAAGGAGGCATTGTAATGGCACAAATAGACGTAAATAACCTCACATTTTATTAGAAAGGAAATTCACAGATATGAAGAGAAAATTCGATTTCGCACTATACAAAAAAATACTTGTTGTCGCCCTGCCCATTACGCTTCAAAATCTGCTGGATGCCGCTGTCAATTCCGCCGATGTTCTCATGCTGAATGAGGTGGGACAGGATGCGATATCTGCCACATCACTGGCTACCCAATATTCCAGTATCATATTTATGTTTTTATATGGCATTGGCACAGGTGTTTCCATGCTGAGCGCACAATACTGGGGAAAGAAGGATACAAAGGCCATTGAAAAGGTAGAAGGCATCGGTCTTAAGTTTTCCATGTCTATTGCCGGTATATTTGCACTATTGTGCCTGATTATACCGGAGTACCTGATGATGGTTTTTACAAATGATGCTGCACTTATCCATTTGGGAAGCATTTATCTGAGAATATATGCTCCGGCTATAGTGCTGTGGAGCATCAGTGCCGTGTATACTGCCATCCTGCGCTGTATCGGGAAAGTAACTACCAGCACAGTCATTGAAATCATATCCTTGCTTTCTAATGTTGGACTCAATTTTATTTTTATCTTTGGTTATCTGGGGATGCCGAAAATGGGTGTTGCCGGTGCTGCATTTGCCACGGTCATATCGAGAGGTATACAGTTAATCTGCTGTCTCATTGTCTCCTCCCGGAACAAAGACGTAAAACTGCGTGTGAAGCCTGTCTTTGAAAAGCATCCGGTACTATTTAAGGACTTTCTTAACATGGCTTTGCCTGCCATTGCCAATGATGTAAGCTGGGGACTGGCATTCTCTATGTACTCTGTGATTTTAGGGCATCTGGGCAATGATGCCGTAGCTGCCAATTCTATTGTGTCTGTGGTACGCAACCTTGGCAGTGTATTATGCTTTGGTATCGGCAGTGCCTCCGGTATTATTGTAGGACAGATTCTGGGTGAAAATAAAATTGAGGAGGCCAAAAGGGTCAGCCACAGTCTGCTGAAAATGACCGTGCTCGCCGGTGTTCTGGGTGGAATCACCGTCTTTCTTCTGTCACCCCTTGTCCTCCACCATGTAAACCTGTCAGAGACGGCTATCGAATACCTGCAGTTTATGCTGTACATAAATACCTATTATATCACCGGCAGTGCTGTAAATACCGTGCTGATTGCCGGCATTTTCAGAGCCGGTGGAGACAGCAAATTCGGCTTCCTTTGCGATACCATTGATATGTGGTGTTATGCAGTTCCGCTGGGATTTGTTGCCGCATTTGCACTACATCTTCCCGTAAAGATAGTATATTTTCTGCTATGTACAGATGAATTTGTAAAGTGGCCATGGGTATTTAGGCATTTTTTCAGCTATAAATGGGCCAAAAATATTACAAGAGATGAAATTGAATGAGTCCTCCGATTGCAACTGCAAGTTTACAAATTGCAATCCGGTATTTTCTTGTATGCAACCCCTAATCATGGTAAATTTGCATCAGACGCAAATCAAATGTATACATAGAACATTGCGCAGCAATCATTGTTATTAGGAAGGATGAGTAAATATGATTTTAGCAGACAAAATTATTCTTGAAAGAAAGAAAAACGGCTGGTCTCAGGAAGAATTTGCAGAAAAACTGGGTGTGACAAGACAGGCGGTTTCTAAATGGGAAGGCGCACAGACTACCCCGGATTTGCAGCGGCTCCTTGAAATGAGCAAGCTGTTTGGTGTCACGGTAGATTACCTGATTAAAGATGAGATTGATGCAGAGGAACACATTTCGGGCGAAGAGGAATGCAACCCCTTGGTGCGCAATGTAAGTATGGACGAGGCAAATGCATTCCTAGGTATCATAAGAGAAACAGCGCCTAAGATTGCCTTTGCCACAATGCTATGTATTCTTTCACCCATATGCTTAATGCTGCTGGGTGTATGTGCTGAGATGCAAATCATCCCTCTATCAGAGGATGCTGCTGCCGGAATCGGCATGATTATTCTGCTTGCAATTATAGCGGCGGCTTGTGCAATCTATATCAGCTGCGACATGAAATCAAAGCCCTATGCATTTCTTGACAAAGAAGTGATTGAGACAGCCTACGGTGTAACGGGAATGGTAGGCGAGAGAAAGCACCAGTACAAGGATACCTACACCAAATATAACATTACCGGAACCGTACTATGCATTGTGGGCGCCATGGCATTGTTTGGCGGTGCCCTGTTTGAGGAGGCGCTCTATGACAATGATCTCCCTGGAGTGATATGCTTCTGCCTTATGCTTGTTATCGTTTCTATGGGCGTAAGCTTCTTTATTGTCGCCGGTATGACCCAGGCAAGCTTTGAGAAGCTATTGCAGGAAGGCGATTATACTATAAACAAGAAAACAAAGACCTCTATCAGCTCTGCTGTCAGCACCATTTACTGGCTTGTTGTGACGGCAATCTTTCTGGTAATAGGATTTGGCAATGAAACCTCGGGGCCTTCATGGAAAAGCGCATCCTTCATCTGGCCTATTGCCGGTGTCCTGTTCCCTGCGGTTCTCACCTTTGTGAAAATATTTGAAAAGAAATGATTGGCTGTGGGGGCAGAAAAGCACCATCAGAGATATCACATCACTCCGATGGTGCTTGCAATGAACTCCCTAATCCGGCTGCTGTCCATCATGTGCCTTCCATTGACATTCCATCATTTCCATATTTGTAAATGCAGCCTTGAAAGAAGATTCTTCTGGAGAACATGCATAGATGCCGAACTGAATTTTCCCATTTCCCTTTTGCATATGACAGATTCTCATCTGATTGAAATTTGTTCCATCTAAAGAACATTCTATGCAATAATCATCTTCTCTCCGGCTGAAACGATACCACATAAATTTAACGGAAGTGTCAATGACTGTCGTTGCCCAATCAGAATATCCGTCATTTGTTACAACACTTCCCAAATGCTGATATTGCTCATTTTCATACTCAACCGAAGCCTTCAACCAATTCTCCGAATCAAGATACATCACGATACCACATTGATCAAATCTATGATGGCTCTCTGTAAATTCCGTTTTTACCACAAAACTAAAATATTTTTCTTCTGTCTCCATTTGAAGCACCGGAGCATTATCATTCTGAAAATGATAATAAGTGCGCTGCCATAAATCTGTATGAGGCTTTGAAATAATCTCAACTCTTCCATTTTCTATTTTGTAATCCTGCGGTTCTCTCGTCCACTTAAATTTCTGTAAATCCATAATTTTATACCTCACATTCTATTTTTCCAAAATCATCTTAATTAAATGAAACTTCACTCTCTAAGTTGCGGAGCCAATAAAGCAATTAGCGGTTATGCAACCGCCGAGAACAAAAACACTGCCACCCCTAATATAACAAGAACAATTCCCGTCACCCTGTTTAATATTTTTGGTTCTGCCTTATTTGCAAACACAGCCGCAATCCTCGCCCACAAAAGGGTAAATACCACACATGAAATGCAGACAATCAGGTCAGGAGCACCGCCTATCGCAAAGTGAGAAAGCGCTCCCGTAAGCGCAGTAAATGCCATAATAAACACACTGGTGCCTACGGCGGTTTTCAATTCGTATCCAAGAACAGATGTCAGTATCAAAAGCATCATCATGCCTCCGCCTGCCCCAACGAATCCACATATAAAGCCAATTAAGACACCGCATATAATAGATTGGAGTGCTCTTTTCTTTGCAGAAACGCTCTGCATGGCTTCCTTTGTTGTCATAACCGGTTTCACAATAAACTTGATACCAAGCAGAAATGTCATGAACACAGAAAAATTACCCATTGTAGCAGAGGGCACCAGGCTGGAAACATAACTCCCCACCACAGTAAATACCAAAACGCTTGCCATCATAATCAGACCGTTTTTGATATCAAGATTTTTATTTTTTCCATATGTGTAGGCTGATACGGCACTTGCAAGCACATCGGAAGAAAGGGCAATCCCTACAGCCATATAAGGATCCATGCCTAAAAAAGTAATCAGCATCGGACTGATGACGGCAGCCGCACTCATTCCGGCAAATCCCGTACCTAATCCGGCCCCCATGCCTGCAAAAAAAGTCACAACAATTGTTATCAGCAATTCCACGTCAATCCCCTCCCTCTATCATTTCATCCAGTTTATCAATGTTTATAACCGAATGTCAAGTTTCGCAAGCAATGCAGACTACATCTATTGCTTATTAAGGGAAAAACATGCTTTTATTCAGTTGAAATTTATCTCTTTAATTGCTAAAATGAGAAGAGATTTCAACAATACATTTTGAAATGAGGAGCAATGGGTATGAAAACTTATAATCACTTGTTTGAAACATTAGAAAATTTTAATGACTTTTTGGACGGAATTGTATTGGACAGGGACAGTCAGGTATTATTACGGATTCATAGCACTATACATACTGCAGATATGATGGAAGAACTGACAGCGGAATTAAAAAAGCTATTGCCCAATGCCGTGATGATTGGATGCAGCGCATCCCATGTAATCTGTGAAGGAAAAATTTTACAGGGCGTGTGCCTGCTTTCGCTCACAGTTTTTGAGCAGTGTGAAATCCGGATTGGAATGTTTAGCTGTGAGCAGGAACCGGGAGTTGAAAAAGCCGGAGAGGTCTTGGGCGAGGAAGTATCCAATGAGCTTATAAAGGGCGATAAAGGAATGATGCTGACCTTTTTCCCTTTATCTTATTATAAAACGGCAAAATTTGTAGAACGTGTAGATAGATTAAATAAAGGCCTGAATATGATAGGCGGCGTTGCTTATGTGGCAGAAGGCGCCCATAGCGAAGCGGGAGAAAAAGCTTATGTTTTAGGGCAGACAGAGACTTCTGTCAATAAAATGGTGGCGGTTATGCTGGTGTCGCCAAAGCTTTTTATCTATGAAAATGTTATCTGTGGTGCGGAAGGCGTGGGAAGAAGCTACGAGGTAACAAAGGTTCACGAGCACTTTGTAGATGAAATAGAGGGTGATGATGCAGCCAAATGGTATCAGGGGATTCTTGGCAGGGAGGAACTGGAAAAGGATCCTACCCTGGCGAGCCTGTTTCCTCTTATACTGGAAGAGACCCAGACTGCCTACAATGTAGTTTATGAATTGGCGGATACATTGCCGGAGCCTTGGAAATCAGAGAAAAGAGACAGGATCAATGTTTTCAGTGAAATATCCGAGGGCATGAAGTTCGGCCTGGGATATTTTGCACCCCAGAGGATTGTAGACCAGTTAAGCAGCGCCTATGAAGAATTGGGGGAGGCGCCGGTGGAAACACTGTTTGCCTATGAGTGTCTTTCCAGAATGTGGATGCTTCATGACTGTGCCACATGGGAAATCGGACAATTCTACACCACGAATATCAGCGGTGCCATTATGGCGGGAGAAATCGGTAATTTAAGAGGAAAAAATATATATGGTAATGCCACTCTGATGCTAGCGGGATTATCGGAAAATGAGAATGCCCGCCTGATTTTGAAGGAAAAGGGATTAAAGGATGTTTCCGAACTACAGCATGAAAATATGCAGATTATTAATTATCTGCTGATGACCGGAAATAGACAGTTGAGTAAGCAGCTGAGCCTGCAGAGGGATAAAATGAAGCAGGCAATGTTTTATCAGGAAATGTTAGGGCTGGATAACCAGGCAAAATATATTTACGATAGGGATAGACACCAATTAGATAAGCTGGCGGTATTTTCCCTGAAAAATGAACGGATGATTCGTCTCTTCCTGGGACAGGAGGATTTCTGGTCGGAATTAAAGACCATTTATGGAAATTTAAGAGCGCATTTGGCAGAGAAAGCAAAAGATTTTGCGGATGTGCTGCATTTTTACAGTTATGGGGATAACGGGCTTTTGATTGCTGCGGAAGAAACCCTGACAGATGACAGTGACTTTGTGGAATGCATCAAGACAGCCTATGAGTTTATGAACGGAGCTGTATGCAGGGACTTCAGGCTTACTTATGAATGCGCGGTAATCATGCATGAAGAAGATGCCCTTCAAAAAGCGGATACAGCCCTTCAATATGGGGCAAAGAGTAAGAATCCTTTTGTAATATACAACCAGGTTCAGGAAGAAGTAGCGGATATGAAAGAAGAGATACATATTCTCCAGGTTGTAAGGGATGCTCTTGTCCAGGACGGCATTTCACCTCATTTTCAGGGAATTTATGATAACCGCACAGGCAGGATAGAAATGTATGAGGCCTTAATCCGTATCAGGGATGCCCAGGGAAATCTGTATTATCCCGGTCAGTTTCTTTCCATCGCCAAGGAATATGACCTTTATGAAGCCCTGTCGGTTATTATGGTTAGAAAAGTATTGAGCATGTTTCTTCATAAGAATGTCAAGGTGACCATCAATCTGAATGTACAGGATATTTATGATGAGGACATGATTGAGATGATTTTCCATTACTTAAAACAGGCAGACCATCCGGAAAACTTTGTGTTTGAACTGGTGGAAAGCGAGGAGGTAACGGACTATCAATACATTGAGCAGTTTGCCGAAAGCATTCACGAGCATGGGGCCAAAATTGCCATCGATGATTTCGGAAGCGGCTTTTCCAATCTTTTGCACATTATTAAAATCAATGCGGATATTTTAAAAATCGACGGGGAAATCATCAAGGTAATATGCCAGGATGAAAACTGTCGTGAATTTGTGACAATGATAAATGAATGGTGCAAAAACACGGGAAAAGAAGTAATTGGTGAGTTTGTGGAAAATGAAAATATCCAGCAGATTATGGAAAAAATCGGAATTGCCCATTCCCAGGGATACTATTTTGCGAAACCAGCAAAATGGGAGGATATAGCAGGATAAATATCTTTTCTGTGAGATATCCCTGAAACTTATCTAAAAAAAAGATAAATGCGATTGAGTGATTCACTCATTTTCGCATTTATCTTTTTATTTCACGAAAAACATAAGATGTAAAAGATTTTCTCACTTACTGTAGTGACGCCGCATATCATTTCAAGGCTTTAAACACAGCCTTCTTTCCCACACCCTTCTTTTGCAGCAGGGTTTTATACGTCTTTAACTTGCTCTTTGGCACCTTGATGGTTGCTTTTTCTGCGATACCCGAAAATGCCTTGCTTCCCACGGAAGCATTTGTCAGCTTTGTCGTTTTTATTGTGATATTTTTTAGCTTTTTACAGCCCTTAAATGCATTGGCTCCAATCGTTTTGATATTGCTTCCAATCGTAAGCTTAGTCACCTTTACGTCACCCTTAAATGCATTTTTTGCAACTGAGGTTACCTTATAAGTGACGCCATCCACCTTAATCGTTTCTGGAATTGCAACCGTGGCTGCTTTTTTCGTCGGCTTCCTGTATTCTACCGTATTTTTTCCGGTCACTGCATACTCTGCCTTTGATTTTGTATCCTTGATTATCGTTTCGCCTTTTTCCTTGCCCGGCTTTACCTCCTTAACAGTGCCGTCACTGCACACGGTTCCTGCATTTGACAAAAGAGAACCCGCCGCAGAAAGACTCACTCTAATCACCGGGCGGACACCGCCTCCTTTAGCTGTAGCACCGGTGCCATCATCGTAAATCAGACCGGAAACACTGATACAGGTAGCATTATACGGGTCACTTCCCGGAGTTCGCAGCCACCACCAGCCGTTATTTTCATATTTTGCCGGGATATTCAGCATCAAAGCGCCCTGGTCGCTGGCAAATTTTGTATTGACGGCTGTCCTTGCATCATTGCTTACAAATCCATAAGCGGTATTTTCCGCATCACTCAATGGCAGCAAATAAATCTTATCAGAAGTGTTATTGCCGCCAGGGACTCTATATTTCTCATTGCCCTCATTCACCAGCTTTGTAGTCAAAATTGCTTTCTGCTCCGCTTGTGAAAATGCAGTATTAATAAAATTATCTGCTGTATAATCTTCCGCACTGAGGTTAGTTATGCTGCCGTACCCGTTTAACCAGCTCCGAATCGTGCTGGTCTCCCATGTCAAGGTTCTGCCTCTCGTCTCTGCTTGTTCTGTGTTGTTTTCCGTATAATAGGATTTCGCATCCAGATTCTTATCTGCTATGAGCAGAAGCGTATCCCCCTTCACGGACAATACCCGCCATTTTATCGGCTCCTTCTTATCCGTTGTATCACCTTTCCCATCCCTGTTGGTATCGTTCTGCCAATACTTTCCAAACCATACACAGTCCCAGGTTGTAACCTTGCTGTTCGTAACCGTAGGATTATGCAGCTTGAATGCCGCCGAAACCTTCCGGCTTCCGGCTCCTGTAAGCAGACTGCCTGCCAGTGCCAGTGTCAAGGCAATACTCATAAGCCGTCTGCCTGTTTGCTTCTTTTTCATAATAAAACCTCCTCTTTCTATAATGTTATACTTGTGGAATAGATAATTGCGAAACTCGTCAATGTATACAATTTGATTGTGCAATTGCCTATTATACTTCTGGAATTATTATATTAAAAATATTCCTTTTTTACCAGAAACCTGCATTAGCATACACGCAACTAGGGGTTGCGCCTTTTAACAAGGTGCAACCCCCACAGTAAACATAATTATCCTTTTTTCTGTATATTATCCAAGCTGGGACAGCCGCTCTGTCACCTGCTCAAGCATGCCGGTATACTTTGCGAGCTTCTGCCTCTCCTCCTCAATCTTGGCCGCAGGCGCCTTGCCCACAAAATTCGGATTATTTAGCATTCCCTCGCAGCGCTTCATTTCGCCCTGAAGCTTCTTCTGCTCCTTCAGGAGACGCTCCTTCTCTTTTGCCACGTCCACCAGCTCTGCAAAAGGCATATAAAGCGCAGCGTCATGAATCACCGCAGATACCGCATCGTCGGAAATGCCCGCCTTCTCTGCCTGTACATGTACTTCGGAGGCATATGCCAGCGTACCGAAGAACACCCTGCTGTCCTCAAACACGGCCCGCACCGCCTCATTCTCAGAAACCACATAAACCGTCGCCTTTTTAGATGGCGGTACATTCATCTCCGCCCGCACGTTACGGATGCTCCTGACAGCCGCCTTAATCGTGTCTACCGCCTGCTCATCAGCGGCAAAGCACCAATCCTCTCGGTACTCCGGCCATGCGGAAACCATGATAGATTCCTCCTCATCCTGCAGATTGCAGAAGATTTCCTCCGTGATGAACGGCATATACGGGTGCAGCAGCTTTAATGCTTGAATCAGCACCGTCCTTAAAGTCCAAAGAGCAGCTGCCTTTGACTCGGCAAGCGACAGACCGTCAAAGCTCCTGCTGTCATTTTCGGAACCCTTATCCTCCTGCCCCTCTTTTGCCCAGAGACGCGGCTTTACCATCTCTATATACCAATCACAAAATTCCTCCCAAACGAAGTCATAGACCTTCTGCACAGCAATGCCCAGTTCAAATTTGTCCATGTTCTCACTGACTTCCTTCGCAAGCGTATTCACCTTCGAGAGAATCCATTTATCCGCATTGGTGAGTTTTGTAAGATTCATATTCGCAGGAATTTCTGCCTGCTCTAAATTCATCATAATAAATCTGGATGCATTCCACACCTTATTTGCAAAATTCCGGGATGCCTCCACCCGCTCCCAGTAAAAGCGCATATCATTTCCCGGCGCATTACCGGTAATCAATGTCAGGCGCAGTGCGTCTGCACCGTATTTATCAATGACCTCTAAGGGGTCAATGCCGTTTCCAAGTGACTTGCTCATCTTACGTCCCTGGGAATCTCTGACCAGACCGTGAATCAGCACATGCTTAAATGGTGATTTTCCGGTCTGCTCTAACGCCGAAAATACCATGCGCACAACCCAGAAAAAGATAATGTCATAACCGGTTACGAGCACATCTGTCGGATAAAAATAGGAAAGCTCCTCCGTCTGCTTAGGCCAGCCCAGCGTGGAAAACGGCCACAGCGCAGAAGAAAACCATGTATCTAAGGTATCCTCGTCCTGAGGCAGATTCGTGCAGCCGCACTTCGGGCATTTGCATGGCTGTTCCTTTGCCACAATCAGTTCGCCGCAGTCCTGGCAGTAATATGCCGGAATCCTGTGTCCCCACCAGAGCTGTCTGGAAATACACCAGTCACGGATGTTTTCCAGCCAATGCTTGTAAATCTTATCAAACCGCTCCGGCACAAAGTTCAAATCCTCAGTGTCCACCACCTTTAAGGCAGCCTCACCCATCTCCTTCATACGAACAAACCACTGAGGCTTAATGAGCGGCTCCACCGTCGTCTGGCAGCGGTCGTGGATTCCTACGTTATGCGCATGATCCTCCACCTTTACCAAAAGGCCCTGTGCTTCCAAATCTGCCACCATAGCTCTTCTCGCCTCATAGCGGTCCATGCCGGCGTACTTTCCGCCCAGTTCATTTATGGTGGCATCGTCATTCATAATATTGATTTCCTCAAGGTTATGGCGCTTGCCCACCTCGAAATCATTCGGGTCATGAGCCGGGGTAATCTTCACGCACCCGGTTCCGAACTCCTTGTCCACATATTCATCGGCAATCACCGGAATCTCCCTGTCCGTTAATGGCAGCTTTAACATCTTGCCAATCAAATCCTTGTATCTCCCATCCTCTGGATTTACCGCCACCGCCGTATCACCAAGCAATGTCTCCGGGCGGGTAGTGGCAATCTCCACAAAACGTCCCTCCTCACCCACAATCGGATAATTGATATGCCAAAAATGCCCTGCCTGGTCCTCATGCTCCACCTCTGCATCGGAAATAGAAGTCTTGCACACCGGACACCAGTTAATGATTCTGGAACCCTTATAAATGTAGCCCTTCTCATAGAGCTTAATAAATACCTCCTGTACCGCCTCCGAGCATCCCTCGTCCATGGTGAAACGCTCTCTGTCCCAGTCTGCAGAAGAACCCATGCGCTTTAGCTGGTTAATTATCCTGTTGCCGTACTCTTCCTTCCATGCCCAGGCATGTTTTAAAAATTCCTCCCTGCCGATGTCCTTTTTGTCAATGCCCTCTTTTTGCAGCTTTTCAATGACCTTCACCTCCGTGGAAATTGCGGCGTGGTCAGTACCCGGCTGCCACAGAGCACTATAGCCCTGCATCCTCTTATAGCGGATTAAAATATCCTGCATGGTATTGTCCAGCGCATGTCCCATATGCAGCTGCCCCGTTACATTTGGCGGCGGCATCATAATGGTAAAGGGCTTTTTCGTCCTGTCTACCTCTGCATGAAAATATTTTTTCTCTAACCAGTTGTCATAAATCCTTCCCTCAATCTCCTGGGGATTATATGTCTTTTCTAATTCTTTAGCCATTTTGTGTACTCCTCCTTGCCTCCATGGATATGTCAAATATATAATATTAGAACTCTATATGATATGCCGCCAGCGTTTCCCGAACCGTTTCCATCAGCCCCGGCTCTTCTGAAACCTTCTGCTTCATACGGCTTAAGCAATGCTCTTTTATCTTCTCATTTTTCTCTATGCCTGCCCGAAGGCTCTGCCTTCTCGTATTCATGCTGTGCTTGACCTCTACCATTTCCCTGTCGTCTAAGAGCGCGCTCGTCTGCTGTGTCCAGATATAGGGGTCCTTTACACCGATACCGCTTAACAGCTTCTCCATCTCATCAATGTAAACCCGCATATCACCAATGCTGTGCTGGAACTTCTTGGTTTCCTGCACCAGCATATTGTACTGATCCCACAGATATTCCAGTTCCCTCAGGTTCTTAATTTGATACTTTTCGTAAATATAGTCCAGGGTACTGGCGCTGTTAACGTATTTTATCTTTACTTTGTTCAAAATGGCAATTGCCCTTTGCTTCTTCGCCTGGGCGAGCTTAATCTCATAAACCTCAGACCTGTATC
>CAMWOF010000025.1 GCA_947175805.1 uncultured Clostridiaceae bacterium | reverse complement strand
GTATCAAACCTCTTTACAGGTGGTTCAGGTAGCGGGTCCGGTTCTTCCGGTTCCGGTCTGACAAAGTATGATTCGGATAATGGTCAGGCAATTGCTACTAATTATGATTTTTATGTAATGTTAAATGCCGCAGACAGTGATGTTTCTGCAAAGGTAGTTGGTCAGAATGGCAAGGATGCATCCAAGGTAACCAGTTCAGCCAACGAAGAGGAGACATTAAAGCTGGATTTCTATGAAAAGGATGGCAAGAATTATGTAACTTATACGTTAGGCTCAAATTCCTATGAGGCAGAGGTTACTTCTGCAGAGGAGGTTAGGTTATATGTTGCATCATCTGCCAGAAAGGATGCTAATGATAAGAGCGGAGTGAAAGTTTCTATTTCAAACACGATGTCTATACCTGTATATATTAAGGTAAGTGATGATGATGAGACGTCTCCAAGATTTAATGTAACTGGCAGATCCGGACAGGTGAAGGTCTACAAGTAGAATGGAGTGATATTGAATGGCAAAATTAAATCATAAGGGCTTCAGCATGGTGGAGTTGATCATTGCCATTGCAGTTTTTACAATGCTGGCCATTCCGATTATCAGACAGCTTCTTACCAGCGTGAATATGAATAGTAGGGCAAGGACAACACAAAAGACTGCGGAGTACGCAGAGTACCTCATGGAATATATGAAGAGCACACCGATTGATGAAGTGGGCAAGGGTGAGATATTCAGCGATTTACTACAAGATGCAGCCGAATCAGGAACGACAGAGGAAAGCGTCGGCGGAACGACAGTTACGTATTCAAAGCTTCAATACAAGATTGATTCGGTGACTATCAATAATCAGACCTATAGTGCAGTTGTAGATATGGATACAAAGGATTATGCCGTCCGCAAGGCGCTTGATCCGGATGCTGTGAATCCGAATGCTGTGAATGTCGGCAGTCTCAAGAATGTGGATGCGAGCAGCGTGGCGGTAATTGCCGGTCAGGCGTCCAATAATGATACTTCTGCCGAGAGGAGTATCTTTGCTCTGAAGACAGAACAGTTAAAGGATAAACAATATGATGCATGGGAGCAGTTGATGTATGGCGATTACAATCCTTTTGCTGATGATTCTGTGCGGAAGGTGACTACTGTGAAAATGAGTAAAAAAGGCTCGGGCGGTAAAAACAAATATACTGTCGAGTGCAATGTTTCCTACAAGGATCAGAATCTTACGTATCCTACTGATACCATGAACTATACGTTGACTCCGCAGGTCTTTGAGCAGCAGGAGCCGCCAGTGATTTTCCTGATGTATAATCCTTGTATCTATAATAATGAGTATATGCCGTATGACTATATTGTGCTGGATCTTTCTGGGATGGATCCTACGGATAATGTCAAGATGTATCTGATAGAGACGGCAACCGCATTGAATTATGATTCAGATTACAGGGATAATTATCCGTCAAAGGATACAGGTGAAACCGATGACGAATATAAGGCCAAAGTGAAGCAGTATGCGGAAGAATATATGAAGACACATCCTGCCAGTGTCCGGGCAATTATGGATGCAAGCGGAATCACTTATTATAATGAGAGCCTGATTCCAGATGTGAATGAAACATATATGAGCCGTGACAATGTTTTCACATACTTCAATATCCGTCTTCCGAGCCAGAATGGGGTACCAGTAAATCGTGAGGACTATCTGAAGGGAAAATATTTGAATGTGTATACAAATATGGCTTTAGATCGTGTTAAATGGCATTTGAAATTCGATGCTATCATGAGCTCGCTGGGACTGAATGATGACGTGGTCGCACTGGGAGAGGATACATGGGTTGAAGGATTAGATAAAGATGTTGTATACGAAGATGTACTGTGGTCAATGAAGGTTACTTTGTATGATGCAAGCGGCAAAGAGGTAGTCAGCTATTCAGGAACGAAAGGGGCTGAGTGATGATGAAAAAGTTTCGGAAAAAACTAAATAACCGTGGCTCAAGCTTTGTTATGGTTATTGTGACGATGGCGTTCTTAAGCGTTCTTGCAACCTCAATTTTGGTGGCGGCTGCTTTTTCATACCGTCTGAAGGTATATAATCTGAATTCGCGTAATAATTTTTACTATGTAGAACAGGCGTTGGATGAGATATATGCTGGCGTTGGCACGATTGCCGTAACTCATTTAAAGGAGGCATACTATGATACGCTGGAGGTTTTGACCTATTATGATTTGGGTGCGAAAGAGTATGTCACAATGCAGGATGCGGATGCAAACAAGCTGATGAAAAGGGCGTTTTTGCAGTATTTGAAGCAGGATAATTCGTTAAAGCTTGAAAACATTGCGGATACATTGAGTGCATATATTACGGATAGTGATAATGAGGCAGATTTCAGTAATATTAATGTGGTGTATACGGATGACGGTCTGGTGATTCAGAATCTTACAATCAAGCGTACCGCAAAATATGATTTAGGCAGTAATGGTGATGACTATATCCAGTCAATTACTACAGACATTGTCATTGGTGAGCCGGCATATAATGTCAGATTTGGAAATGCGAATGCATACAGCAATTCCCTGTATGAGTATTCCTTGATTGCGGATATGGGTATCGAGATGCTTGGTGCAACCAGTCAGATTAATGTATCCGGCAATCTCTATGGTGCAGCTGATTTTTACAATAAGGATTATGACAGCACCGATGAAAAGAACAGAAAGACAACAAATTCCTTTGAGGGTAAGACATCGGATGTATCCTCCTACCAAAAGGATGATACACGTTATCTTGCCTGTAACGGACTTTTAGAGGAGAGCATGTATTCCGGGCTTTATATCAGCGGAGCCCATGTCATTTTACAGTCGGATTATGTGGTTGTTCCGGGAACCTTCGGTGTATTTAATGGAGGTCAGCTTGTGCTCTCTACCAGTAGTGATAATAATGGCGATGGCAGGATTGACCCTTGTGAGATGTGGGTTGACAACCTGGTTTTAGGTGGATATTCGCCGATTGCCGGCGCATCTAAGGCGGATTTGTTTGCCAATGCATATATCTATGATGATATAGAGCTAAATGCCGATAATTCCAGACTGAAGCTGGAGGGCGCTTATTATGGCTATAATTACAGTCAGTCTGCAGATGAAAGACATTTCCTAACGCCGGCAAAGGGAAATTATCAGAATTCCAAGGGTGAAAATACAAATGACCACTATAACAGCAGTTCTATCATCTTAAACGGTCAGCAGACCGAGCTGGATTTTTCTAAGCTGGATAAGATGTATATTGCGGGTCGGTCTTATGTTGAGCTGTCTAAGACAACACAGAAGTCCGAGAAGGAGATTGGTGATGATGAGACGGTGGAGACCAGATCCTATATGTATGATAAGAACATTAAGGATTATATTACAGGTGAATCCATTTCCATCAAGAGTAATCAGCTTGCTTACATGGCGCTTCGTTCATGGATTACAGATAAAAACGGAGAGGTGTATGCTACGATTCCGAATAATCTAAAGGCAGAGGAGACAGTGAATGGAGTAAAGGTGGATCATGAACCCTATGATGGATTTTACAACCAGCTTCGCCAGATTCCGGTTATCAAGCAGGAAATATCGGGGAACACATATTACTTCTTTGATTTAGATAAATATGCGGCACCTGGGTTTGATAAGGCCGCCTTTATTCAGGCATACGCCAATTTCTTTGAAATCGATGCGCAGACTGATGAATACAAATACATTGGCGCAAAATACTTAAAGGATATCACAGATTACCAGAAGTTTTCGGTATCTCTGATTTCTCTGCCAGAATCGGATATGGCGACAGAAAGATATATGTATTCTAACGGTGCGTTGACATCAGTGGACGGTGCAGCCTTTTCTATCAAGGCACCGGAGAGTGCACAGGAGGTGTTCTCCAAGCTGCTCCATGTATTTGATACAGGTGACAAGTATGAGGGAGCCACTGCATATATGTCGGCATCCACAGAGCTGCAGTCAGAATATAATATGGTTAAATATCTTCTGACAATCTCAAAACCGGATGTTGAAACGGTGAAAAATAAAGTTAAAAAAGATGAAAATGGAGAAACGAAAGATTATACGCCGTTAGAGTATTACATCAATATGGAGAAGGTGTCTGCAGTGGCAGATCAGTCTTCTGCAGATGAATTTAAGCAGGGGATTTCACTTCCGAACGGATATAAAATCTGGATCAGCGATGGTGATATTGAGCTTAAGCCGGGGGATGACAGCATGGGAACTGCCCTGCAGGGAATTGTCATTGCAAAAGGTGATGTTACCTTTGGAAGGGATGACAGCGGCAGGAAGGTGGATTCCTTTACGGGATTAATCATATCAGGCAGTAAAATCAGAGTGGGTTACAGCGTGAACTTTTTTGCAGACCCGTCTGTCGTCAAGGAAGTCCTGCGCCAGTGCGACTCGTTGGCAGCCGGCGGCAATTCGAGTATGGAATTGGCTGTCGCTTGCTTTAAGGACTATGGAGAGATTAAGACTGGTACCAGTGAGGCAATCGGCGGCGAAGAAGAAGAAGACCCGGATGCCACTGAGGAATATCTTACAGGTCAGACAGACAGCTTAGACAAGGATATTACCGAGGTTCGCTATATTGATGTTGTTGCATATAAAAACTGGAAAAAGAATGTAGAGTAGGCGGTGATGAGAATGAAAAAAATAAAAAAGCGTTGCTCTGCAGACAATCGAGGATACTCCATGGTGGAGATGATTATTGTCCTTGCCATCATTATTATTATCAGCACCGTTGGCTTTCTGACGATGAATATAGTAAACGGCGCAAGGGTCAGTTCGGCAATGAACCAGTTGAATGCCCAGTTCTCTTTTTTGGCGAATCTGACAAAGGCGCAGAGTGCCGAGACGGCTATGAAGCTTTATTTTGACGATGCAAAGGATTGTTATGTTATCGGTTACGGAATCTATGACAACGCTGCAGGTACCTTTACGGACAGCACATCGCAGTCTCCCGTGGATCTTGCCAGTGGAATTTTGATTTACGGAACAGTGGATGGCGGCACCAGAGCAGTGGTTGATTCGGACGGTCTGATAATTCAGTTTAACAAGTCGGACAGTTCAGTGCTGCTGGGATATGGAACCTATGAGATTATAAAGAATCCAAGCGGTAAGTCTCCGACGGAGTCAGATGGTTCGGAGCCGGCTGCCGCAACGATTCTGCTTAACAAAAGCACGGGCAGTCATTATGCCAAGTAAGGGAGTGATAAATGGTGAAACAAAAATTAAATAACAAGGGTTTTACATTTGTTGAGTTGGTTTTGGCTGTTGCGATTTTAAGCGTGGTTATGGTTTCCATTGTCCAGTTTATGACCTCCACCTCCAGAGTGTATTCAAGATCAAATCATAACAATGAGGTGCAGAGCATAGCACAAGATGTATATGAACAGGTCAGCACCTGTATTATGCAGGCAAACAAGGTAATGATTTACGGTCTGGCGGACGGGGAGACGGATAAAAAGCTGTATGTTTCTGAGTCCATGGATCCTATTGCAGAGAAGGCTGTCAGAATGGATCCGGCTACCGGCAGATTGTGCGACAACAAAGAAAAGGTGCTGAAGTACAGCGTTCAGTATTGGGATGCCAATCAGGCGCTTATTACTTTATATTCAGGGGGTGAAGCAAAAATCCCATTATACGCATTCCGCTATTTAAAGCAGGATACGGACGGAGATGGGGTTGAGGAGCTTACCAATATTAAGGTGGATTTTCTGTACATTGAGTATCAGACCAAAAACAGCACCGGCGGTTATGAAAACTGTTGTGTGACATTTGCCTACAATGATACCAATAAAAAGCTGTATCTGAACCGGCATTGTGCTTCGGACTCAACTATTGGAAATTATGTGACTTCTGTCGCTGACATCGGTGTTTATCCTGACGGCAAGCAGAAGGAGTCAGGCTTGCTCTGCAAGGTTATGGATACAGACGGGTTCCGTGTGGTGGTAGATGCCGAAAACAATAGTATCGGTCTAATTATGAATTTTGATAATTATTCGCTGACCTATGACAGTCAGGGAATGATCAAGATACGTAATAAAGATGTTTTGATGAAATGAGTTTGGTAGAAAGGAGGAGAAAAATGTCAAATGTAAAGAAAATTGTAATTTTAACATTGACCATGATATTTGCAATTGCAGTCTCTGCTACCGTCGTTTCATACTCATTTGCGGGAGGGGAAAACCTGACGTCATCCACGAATGAGAAGCAGACAGTAAAGGCTGCTGCTCCCTTGAGTGGGGCGGATGATGTTCTGGCTGACACGTTGACAAACATTGACCATATTATTGACAAGGCAAATGATACGACCTTGCCGGACAGTGAGAGAATTTTCCACATTGTGCAGATTGTTTCCAATGGCAATAAGAATACAAGCCTGAAGTCTTATGTGGAAAACGGCGATTTCACGGAACATGTAATCAATGCGAATAGCAGCGATGAACAGCACAAGATGCCAAAGACCTTTACCGGTGAGGGTGGCACGCAGGCGACGGTTCAGATTGATGTGCTGACGGTTGCGGATATGAATGCCCTGGTGACAGCGGCTTCCCGTGACTACAGCCGGGTTACGATTGCAGATTTGATTGTAATCAGCAATGACCCAAGTAAGCCTTTTACATCGGATAACGATATTCCGGAGGATATCCATAAGGTTTTACAGCCGTATGCAGTTGGCGATTATAAGCCGTTAATTATTGACTGGGCAGGTTCAGCGGCGGTTACGGAGAACCCATATTCCATGAATGCGCTTGCCACAAACGTATTGAAGGGGAATTATATTAAGTTCCGTACCTTCAAGTGGGGAAACAATGTTACCTTAGAGAATTTCTTAAACAGAAAAGGTTCCGTATATATTCCTCTGGAGCTTGAAGCTGTGAGGGAGTCCAAGGTATTAGTGATTTATGGTGACGGTAATGCGTCAGCGATAACCAGTCAGCTAAGCACAGGTACTACCTTTAAAGATAATGCTTATTACAAAAGAGGACCACAGCCGTCTTCTGTAAAGGTAGAGCGGAAATCCTATACAGAGATTGCGGATGCTAGTTTTGCGGATGGATATGACTTTGTTTTTATTGAGAATGATACTTATGACGCAATGACTGCGGATATATATAATGCGATTTCAGTTGTATCTTATGCGAAAAAGCATGTGATTTATCCGGAGGCACTGGAGGCAGCAGCAGCAGCGCCTGATACGACAAATGAATCTAATTATTCAGAACTGTTATATACGGTAGCTTCTTCGGATGGCATTTCTCTTTACAAAAATGTTATGCTGTCCACCTATACCTTCTTTGATTCCATGGCTGCAGATCCAGCTGGGACACAGGAGGCGGCAAATGAGGTGGCAGAGCTGTTAAAGGCGAGCACCTACCGTGAATGGGGCGTAAATTCCGCTTCCGGAAAGAAGTATACGGTGTTAGAGCTTCAGCCGGCATATCCGATTGATTTGGAGCTTGCCAAAAAGAAGGATGCCTATTATACAAAGCCGGATAATGTTTATAAGAATTCTAAGGAGATGACGCCGCCGGATGGTGAGTATTATGCCTTTGAATTGACGGTGGAAAAAATTATGGCACTGACCGGTCTGAAGGCGAGTGACATTGATTTGGTACAGATGTCTGTTGAGGAGTTTCAGGGCATTAAGAATACGGTGGTAGATAAATATGATTTAGTATATATCGGCGGCAATATTTCAGCCCTGACAGATGCAGACAGCTACAATTTTGTGAACGGTGATTCGGATTATATTTCTCAGTATATTTCCCGTAATTTCGTGACGATTCAAAAGGACTGGAATGGTAATAGTGATCATTTATTAGGGACAATTTATACGGATGCCGACGGGGTTGATCATGTCATCACCAAAAAGGGGCCGTCGGGGGAAACCGGCTGGCAGGATTGGTACGGCTATTATCTGGATGGTCAGACGGGATATGCCTTCTACCAGATGTACTCCCATACCGGTGCCTATGTGGCGGCAGCGGATGATTTATATGGGATTACTGCGAATGGCGATTGGAGTAAGAAAACTGTAGCAGATACCGGCGGTATTGATATTACCTCCAGGAATCTGGATGATTTGAAGGCATATATTGATGCTGGTATGCCAATTGTGTTTAGTGATGATATTACGGCGGCATACAAGTCGGTAATGGGTATGGCGGATATGTACCAGAATTCCATGATAGATCCGGATTCCAATATGTTTGCGCTTTTAGAGTATGCTTTGAATCCAAAGGGAGTTGCCGGTGGAAAGAACTTTGCAATTAATGCACCTTCAAATGTACTGGTGGACTTCGATAAGGATGATACAATCCGTATTGCAAACTTGACAGGATACTATGGCAGCAGCGCAATCAGCGGTTCGGATTATGTTGAGGTGTTTAATGACGGCGAATTGCTTCCATATTATATTAAGGATGCGAAGGGTGTATGGGAAGAGGAGCCTTTTACGGGGCCAGTTAATCCGTACGATGCGACAGATACGGCAGGCTATGAGTTGAAGACTTTCATCCAAAAAGCTGTGAAAAGGCCGACGATGAATATTACGAAAATGCCGAGCGTTTATGTCGCAAATACACCAAGCTCTTACCTGCAAAGCGGCAATCTTGTCTTTGAGTTTGAGCTTTTGACGAACGGGAATCCGAATATTACCGGCTTTACTGTATATCTGTATATTGATGATGACAGTAACGGTTTGTTCACTGAAAATGAAAAGGTGTCGACTGATGGTGTAAAGGTTCATATTGATGCCAGCGGGAAAGGCACAGGCGTTCTTACTTATGCGCTGGATAATGATTTCTACGGACCGATTAGCTGGAAGCTTGTGGCTGTGGCGGATATGGCAGAGGGAACAGGCCCTTCAATTAGCTACGGTGCGATTTCCAAGGTGGTGAGAACCAGCAGTGAGAAGGATTTGGTTCACATCTTGCAGATTATACCACAGGGCTCTACCCAGCAGTCTGCAACGACACTCTATTTCTGTACAGGATGCCAGCTTTATAATACGCTGGGACTTTATGAAGGGCATTTGAACAGCGGTGCAAAGCCTTCTGATGGTTTTGAGACTTATATTGGCGCCATGTACCAGAATTATGGGGCATCAGCGGAGATTAATTCCCTGCAGAATACAACTTCTGCTAACAAAGGGACGCCATATAGGTTCCGTTCTACTGTTTTAAAGCTGATTGATGAAGCGAAGAACAATGACCAGCTTCATTTTGGAATTGGTCTGCACCAGCATGATTTCGGTCTCTGGAAATATGACAGCAAGCTTCAGTATGATGACTGGAGTTCTAACTTGGCGGATACCTTAAGCGGCGAGGACGGCGATTTTGAGTTTGACATTGATATCTTCTGTCCGGAGGATTTGGACGCCATGAATAAGGAGTACTGCAGCGCAGCCACAAATGAGGTTGCCGCACTGCAGGAGAAGTATGAGAAGCTCAAGAATGGTGATGACCAGGATGCTGCGAAAGCGGCAAAAGCTGCAGTGGATGCCAAGAAAGCAGAAAAAATGAATGCCGCAGCAGAGATTTATGAGGAGTACTTGAATCTGGTTACACAGACAGAGACTGTGGAGAAGGATGTAAGGAATATCCTGCAGTATCTTGCCGGACACCAGAGTGAGATGCCGCAAATCGTGAGAAATAGTGTAACAGACTGGAATGTCTTTTCAGAGGTGTTAGAGTCAGGGGATTATCATGACCTGTTCTCCCAGAACAAGACGGCATGGCGCAGCAACGATCCGTTTGCCTATGTCGGTCCTGGCTATGGACCTGCGACCGTAACCTTTACCGTGGACGATAAGCAGTATCAGTTGGATTCACAGTGTGGCTTCAATTACTATTATCAGAAGTGGGCGGATGCCAAGAGCTATGAGGTTCTTAAGCTCGAGGAATACTGGGAGGCTTACCGCGCTTCCTTCGGCAAGGACTGGATGCAAGATGTGTACGGCGTTATTGTTATTGGTGCGGCTGAGAACTTTGGCGAACAGGATTTGACGCAGTCTGTCTGTGACAAGCTGAAGGATTATGAGGCGGCAGGCGGCAATATGCTCTTATTCCATGATACGATGGCAAGAACGAACAAGGGCGCAGTGAATATGACGAAGACGCTGCGGGATGCGTTTGGATTAAACCGTTACCATATGACAGCTTCTGCTGGAGACAGCAATGGGTATACGGTAGATAAGGGATACGACTCTTCAAAGTATTTCCTGACCCGGATGTCAACCTATGGGGATATGATGAAGTACGATAAGTTCAATCGTTCTCTGATAGGTATGTCTACACATTTTGCGGTTTACCAGAGCAAAGGGGCAGCTAAGGGTGTAAAGGCAGCGCCGTATAAATATGCGCAGTTGAATTTGTGGAATGAGCTGACAAACTGGTCTATGGATGTCAAGACTTATATGACCAATGTAAAAGCGAAGAATTTTTCCTCTAACCGTGCAACGCAGGTGAACAGGGGTATTATTACCAGCTATCCGTTTACGATTAGTGATAAGCTCAATATCTCCCTGACACACGGTCAGTACCTGGCGCTTGATATGGAGGACGACGAGGTGGTTACCTGGTATACATTAGCCGGTTCTGATACAAATCCGGAGTATGGTTCCATGTATGCAGCGAATCCGGGTGATTCCGCAGATGAATACTTTATTTACACAAAGGGGAATGTATCTTATTGTGGCGCCGGTCATGCAAAGGTAACCGGACCGCTTACGGATAATAATGACGAGCGTATGCTGTTCATTAATATTATCTGTAACTCAGCGAGAAAGAGGGCATTAAAACCTTCGCTGAAGATATATGATCCGGACAGCAAGAAGGTAGTGCCATCTGCAAGTAATAAATATATTTTGCAAAATTCGGATGGCGAGCCGTATATTGAGGTATCCAGCATGACGGATTCGATTCGCTTTGGCTTTATGGCGACCGTGGATCCTTCCGCAACCATTGCATCTGCCAGAATTTACTTCAAGTATGATCAAAATGGTGACGGGGAAGTAGATGCCAAGGATGATGTGGCGGTGATTTACAATTATGGTGCAGATGTGATTGACAGCGGTAAGGTTTACTACATTGATTCTACAAACAAGGATAAGATTTCCGACAGCATTGTGCTGAAGCCGGAATACTTTGACGGATATGATGAAGGCGCATATGTTTATGTTGAGGTTACGGACAGCAATGGAGAGGTGCTGATGGAGAAGATAAAGATTGAGCTGGTCGGTGATTTGTTTGATATGACAGATAATTCAATAGAAAATCATTCGTTCAGATTCCATCTGCAGGATGTTATCAATGATTTATAAAAAATATTTTTTAGAGGCGGATTGTTACAATTCGCCTCTTTTTTTACTTTACCTACAGGTCTATTTGTGATATGATATATACAGTTATATTTATGAGTGAAGGGAGAGTATGATTTATATGAGAAGTAATCATGGTTTTTCTATGGTTGAATTGATTATCGTGATTGCGGTTATGGCCATCCTGGCAGGTGCATTGGCTCCAACATTGATTAAATATGTAAATAAGTCAAGGATTGCTTCTGACTTGGATTCGGCGGATACTTTGGCAAAGGCAGCGCAGCTTGCGGTGGTTGACCATGAGGTGGCGAAGTATATTTTTACACAGAGTATGCCATTTTCTATTGACGTTCAGGATTTGGATGCCACGCATAGTCCATACGAAGAGCTTTTGCTGGAGAATATCGGCTCTATACCGAAGGTGAAGTATACTAAAAACAATGCACAGAGCTTTATGATTACGGTGGTAGAGAGGGATGCTGCACAGCATGCATACGCTGTTGAGATTACGGTGGTGGGCGCACCGGTTACTTCCCAGTCGGGCTTAGCGGCAAATCCCAACGGCGTCGGCGCCATGCTTTATCCTGAAGTAGATGATGCGTATAAGCAATAGTGTTAGCATGATATAAGAGTGATTTGACAGGTTATGATACTGGATACTTTTTTCCCAAGCGAGGAGTACAAAAGTACATATGAGATAGACTTCGAGGCCTATTATGAGAAGGGGTACCGGGGCGTTATCTTTGATATTGATAACACCTTGGTACCTCATAATGCTGGTCCTGATAAGCGGGTTATTGCCCTGATGGAACGGTTGAAGCAGATTGGGTTTTCAGTATGCCTGCTTTCTAACAATAAGGAACCACGGGTAGCGTCCTTTAACGAGCCACTCAAGGTACATTATATTTTTAAGGCAGATAAGCCGTCAAGAAAGGGATATCAGCGGGCAATGGCGGTGATGGGAACCGGGGAGGCGGACACGCTGTTTGTAGGCGACCAGCTTTTTACGGATGTGTGGGGCGCAAAACGGACAGGGCTTTTTAGTATTCTTGTGAAGCCGATACATCCGAAGGAGGAAATTCAGATTGTGTTAAAGCGTTATCTGGAGAGACCCATTTTGTGGATGTATCACAGGAATATGAAGAAAAAAGCGAATCGGACGAAGACTGACAGAGATTAGAGGAATGTGATTCATTAATAGAAGTGAGTGTGAATTTGCAGTATGAAGATTAATGGCAAAACAAAGACGGTGGGATTGATTGGATGTCCGGTGGAGCATACGCTTTCACCGGTCATTCATAATTATCTGAGTGGGGCACATGGACAAAATATGGTCTATCTCCCCTTTCATGTGGAGGAGGATAAGCTGGAGGCGGCTTTGGCAGGCGCCTATGGGCTGGGGATTTGCGGGCTGAATGTGACGGTGCCGCACAAGCAGAGGGTGATAGGCTGCTTAAAGGAGATAGATGCGGCTGCGGCTGCAATCGGCGCCGTAAATACGCTGGTTCGTGTAGAGGGCGGATACAAGGGCTATAATACCGATATGGAGGGACTTCGCCGGGCGGTGCGCTCCGAGGGTATTTCCCTTACGGGAAGAACCGTGGTGGTGCTGGGCGCAGGCGGCGCCTCGAAGGCGGTGGTATATATGTGTCTGCTTGAGGGGGCGTCTAAGGTTTATTTGTTGAACCGCACGCTGTCCAAGGCACAGGAGATAGCAGATGCTATGAATACGTGCTTTCAACAGGAGATAGCGGATTCCGTGAATACGTGGGGCACCGTGCTTCCCATGCGGCTTACGGATTATGCTGATATTTCTGAGTCGGAGCTTTATGTATTTCAGGCGACTTCCATCGGGCTTGCACCGGATATAGATGATGTGGCGCTTAAGGATGCGGCTTTTTATAAAAAGATTGCTGTGGGCTATGATTTGATTTATAATCCTGCGGAGACAAAATTTATGAAGATGGTGAAAGCTGCAGGCGGCAGGGCATATAACGGTTTGAAAATGCTGTTGTATCAGGGTGTGATTGCCTATGGCTGCTGGACAGGGCTTCCTCTGTCTGAACTGGAGCATTCCTGCGAAAATATTTATGAGATGCTATATCATGAGATACATGGGCAGGATAATCTGATTTTAATCGGCTTTATGGGTGCGGGGAAAACCACGGTAGGCAGGCAGTTGGCAAAAATGCTGCAATATGATTTTATTGATACAGATGCGTATATTGAGAAGAAGGCCGGTATGGCTGTTTCTGACATTTTTGCTGAGAAGGGGGAGGCTTATTTCCGGAAGTTGGAGACAGATGTGCTATCGGAGCTGTTAGCGACGGTAAAGCATACGGTATTTGCCACTGGCGGCGGTATGCCTCTCAGGGAGGAAAATGTCCGTCTGCTCCGGCTCATGGGAAGCTGTGTTTATCTGTGCGCTTCTGCAGAGGAGACGTTTCGGAGGCTTCACGGGGATACCAAAAGACCGCTGCTTAGGGGTGGGAATCCGAGGGAGCGGATTTCAGAGTTGCTGGCAGAACGGAAACCTTTGTAT
>CAMWOF010000024.1 GCA_947175805.1 uncultured Clostridiaceae bacterium | reverse complement strand
ATTAGATTCATAAAGTGCTATAAGAACCTCGAAAGGAGATTTTTACAATGAAAATTTCATGTGCAAAGACAGATTTAATGATAGGTATTAACATTTCCATGAAGGCTGTATCAGCAAAAAATACACTTCCGATTCTGGAATGTATTATGATAGAAGCGATGAGTACCGGAATTAAATTAACTTCTAATGACACAGAGCTGGGAATTGAGACTTATGTGGAAGGTGAGGTTATTACTCCAGGTAAGATTGCGATTGATGCAAAGTTATTTTCAGATATTATACGTAAGCTACCAAACAGTGATGTTATGATTGAGACAGATGAAAATAACCAGATTTTGATTCGCTGTGAAAGAGCAAAGTTTAACATTCCGGGCAAGTCAGGTGAAGATTTTGTGTATCTTCCTGAGCTTCAGAATACAAAAATGGTTACATTGTCCCAGTTTTCCTTAAAGGAGGTTATCAGACAGACGATTTTCTCTATTTCCGACAATGAAAATAATAAGCTGATGTCGGGCGAATTATTTGAGATTACCGGTAACCATTTAAAAGTAGTTTCATTAGATGGACACCGAATTTCTATCCGAAATGTGGAATTAAAAGAAAGTTATGAATCCACGAAGGTGGTAGTACCGGGAAAAACATTAAATGAAATTATGAAAATTTTAACCGGTGGCGTTGAGGATGAGGTGAAAATACATTTTTCATCAAATCATATCATGTTTGAATTTGAAAATACAAAGGTGGTTTCCCGTTTATTAGAAGGAGATTACTATAAGATAGACCAGATGCTGACCAATGATTATTCCACAAAGATTGTAATTAACAGACAGGAATTTTTGGATTGTATTGACAGGTCTACGCTGTTAATTAGAGAATCTGATAAAAAGCCGATTATTATCAACATCAACAACAGTAATCTTTATATGAAAATTAATTCTTCCATTGGTCAGATGGATGAAGAAATTGAAATCATCAAAGAAGGTAAGGATTTGATGATAGGATTTAACCCGAGATTTTTGATGGACGCCCTGCGGGTAATTGATAATGAAAATATCAGTATCTATATGGTAAATGAAACATCTCCTTGTATCATAAAGGATGCGGAAGGAGCGTATGTTTATCTGATTCTTCCGGTAAATATACATGCTGCAAACCGTTAATATAAAAATACTGTTTTTATAACCATTTAGAAGATTTGATACAAAGAATGGAGTAACCTATGGAAATAATCACCTTGAGAGATGAATTTATAAAATTGGGACAGGCGTTAAAGGCAGCAAATTTCGTGGAATCTGGTGTGATGGCAAAGGAAGTCATTCAAGCGGGAGAGGTTCTGGTAAATGGAGAGACAGATACAAGACGCGGAAGAAAGCTTTATGAAGGTGATATTGTTTCTTTTGGCGGAGAAGAAATTAAAATTGTGAAATAGTGATTAGTCTTAAATATAATGGACACAACGTCTGGAGATGGATATGTATATAGAGTCCTTGGAATTATCAAATTACAGAAATTATGAAGCTCTTTCCATGTCCTTTGCCAATGAGACAATTATATTGTATGGGGATAATGCCCAGGGAAAGACAAATATATTAGAATCCTTATATGTGTCAGCTACTACAAAATCTCACAGAGGTAGCCGTGACAAGGAAATGATTCGATTAGGCTGTGAGGAAGCACATATCAGAATGTGTGTGAATAAAAATCAAATGTCTCATCGTGTGGATATGCATTTGAGGGGAAATAAAAGCAAGGGTGTTGCCATCGACGGAATTCCGATTAAAAGAAGCTCTGAGCTTCTGGGAATATGTAATATCATTTTTTTTTCACCGGAGGATCTTAGTATCATAAAAAACTCCCCCTCTGAGAGAAGAAAATTTATGGATATGGAATTATGTCAGCTAGATAAGGTATACTGTCATGATTTTATGAAATATAACAAGATTCTGAATCAGAGAAACTCCCTCTTAAAGCAGATTTCTTTTCATGCATCCTTGATAGATACATTAGATGTCTGGGATGAACAATTGGTGGAATATGGCAGCCGTGTCATCAAGGCAAGAGGGGATTTCATTTTACGGTTGAATGATATTATGAGGCAGATTCATGGAAAACTTACAGGACAGAAGGAGCATGTCAGAGTCGATTATGAAATGAATGTGGACAGACATCATTTTTCGGATTTGCTGAAGGAAAAAAGGGAAAAGGATTTAAAATACCAGACTACAAGCATTGGCCCCCACAGAGATGATTTAAGTTTTTTTATTGATGATGTGGATGTAAAGAGCTTCGGCTCCCAGGGACAGCAGAGAACCACAGCACTTTCTCTAAAGCTGTCAGAAATAACACTGGTAAAGAAAATAGTCGGGGAAAATCCAATTTTACTGTTGGATGATGTAATGAGTGAATTAGATGCAAACAGAAGGGATTATCTGATGGATTTTATCAGAGACTTACAGACGATAATTACCTGTACGGGCTATGATGATTTTGTAAGAAACAGAATGAAGATTAATAATATATATAAGGTTACCCGGGGCTCTGTTCATAAGGAATAAGAGAATGGGAAATAACGGAGGTTTTTAAAATGGCAGATATGGTTGACAATGAATATGGAGCTGAACAAATACAGATTTTAGAAGGTCTGGAGGCAGTGCGCAAAAGACCGGGTATGTATATAGGCAGCACCTCGGAGAAGGGACTTCATCATTTAGTATATGAAATCGTAGATAATTCCGTGGATGAGGCTTTGGCTGGTTTTTGTACAGAAATCCAAGTATTTATTAATCGGGATAATTCTGTTACTGTAATTGATGACGGACGGGGAATTCCAATAGGTATTCAAGAAAAAGCAGGAATTCCTGCGGTGGAGGTTGTATTTACGATTCTGCATGCCGGAGGTAAATTTGGCGGTGGCGGATACAAGGTATCCGGCGGTCTTCACGGCGTGGGCGCTTCTGTAGTCAATGCGCTTTCTACCTGGTTAGAGGTGGAGATTGCCCATGAAGGTAAATTATATAAGCAGCGCTATGAGCGTGGAAATGTTATGTATCCGCTGAAGGAGTATGGAATAACGGACAAGCGTGGAACAAAGGTTACCTTTATGCCGGATGATACAATATTTGAGACTACGGTTTTTAATTTTGATACTTTAAAAACCAGACTCCGGGAAACGGCATTTTTAACGAAGGGACTTAAGATTGTTTTGACAGATTTAAGGGAGGAGTCCCCTAAGAGCAAGGAATTTCATTATGAGGGCGGTATTAAAGAATTTGTACAGCATATCAACAGACATAAGACGCCTTCTTATAATGAGATTATATATTGCGAGGGTGAAAAAAATAATGTCCTGGTAGAAGTTGCCATGCAGCATAATGATTCCTTTAATGAATCTACATACAGCTTTGTAAATAATATTACGACTCCGGAAGGAGGAACCCATTTAACGGGCTTCCGCAGCGCTATTACCAAGATATTCAATGACTATGCAAGGGAAAATAAATTACTTAAAGATAATGAGGAGAATCTTTCCGGTGATGATTTGCGGGAGGGATTATCTGCCATTATCAGCATTAAGATTGGAGATCCACAGTTTGAGGGTCAGACAAAGCAGAAGCTGGGGAACAGTGAGGCGAGGTTTGCCGTAGAGGGTATTGTTTCAGAGCAGCTTACATATTTTTTAGAGCAGAATCCGAAGGTTGCAAAGATTATTATCAATAAGGCAGTTTTGGCACAGAGAGCCAGAATGGCAGCCCGTAAGGCAAGGGATGTAGTCAGAAAAAATAATTTGACAGAAGGGATGGCGCTTCCGGGAAAATTGGCGGATTGTTCCGACAAGAATCCTGAGAATTGTGAAATCTATATCGTGGAGGGTGATTCCGCAGGAGGTTCCGCAAAGACAGCCCGTTCCAGGGCAACCCAGGCGATTCTTCCTCTCCGTGGAAAGATATTAAATGTAGAAAAGGCAAGACTTGACCATATTCTTGGCAACGCAGAGATTAAGGCAATGATTACTGCTTTTGGTACGGGTATCCATGAAAATTTTGATATTTCCAAGCTCCGTTACCATAAGATTATCATCATGACGGATGCGGATGTAGACGGCGCCCATATTGCAACCTTGCTTTTGACCTTTTTATATAGGTTTATGCCGGAGTTGATTCGTGCAGGGCATGTGTATCTGGCACAGCCGCCGTTATTTAAGCTGGAAAGAAATAAAAAGGTCTGGTACGCCTATGATGACAAGCAGCTAAACCAGATTTTAGAGGAAGTCGGGCGTGACCAGAATAATAAGATTCAGCGTTATAAGGGTCTTGGAGAGATGGATGCGGATCAGCTCTGGGATACTACCATGGATCCTGAGAAACGTGTATTATTGCAGGTTGCCATCGACGGAGAGACGGAGTCCGAGCTTGATTTAACATTTAATACGCTGATGGGTGACAAGGTAGAGCCGAGACGTGAATTCATTGAAGAAAATGCAAGGTATGTTAAAAACCTGGATGTATAATCCTCAATAAAAGGAGTTTAGAATGGACGAACAAATTTTTGATAAAATTCGTGAAGTAGATTTGAAGAAGACAATGGAAGAATCTTACATAGATTATGCCATGAGCGTTATCGTATCCAGAGCTCTTCCTGATGTCAGGGACGGATTGAAGCCGGTACAGAGAAGGATTTTACATTCCATGGTGGAATTAAATAATGGTCCTGATAAGCCGCACCGTAAATGTGCCCGTATTGTCGGTGATACCATGGGTAAATATCATCCGCATGGAGACAGCTCAATTTATGAAGCATTAGTAAAGCTTGCGCAGGAATGGAATACCAGATATCCGCTTGTGGACGGCCATGGGAATTTTGGCTCTGTGGACGGAGATAAGGCGGCTGCCATGCGTTATACGGAGGCGCGGCTTTCTAAAATTTCCATGGAAATGACAGCAGATATCAACAAGGATACTGTAGATTTTGAGCCGAACTTTGACGAGACGGAAAAGGAGCCGGTAGTAATGCCGGCACGGTATCCGAATCTTTTGGTAAATGGAACCTCCGGTATTGCTGTAGGTATGGCAACTAATATTCCTCCTCATAATCTTCGGGAGGTGATAGATGCTGTCGTAAAGATTATTGACAATCAGGTTAATGAAGACAGAACCACCCAAATTGAAGAAATTATGGAAATTGTCAAGGGACCGGACTTTCCAACTGGTGCTACGATTCTCGGCAGACGTGGAATTGAGGAGGCATACAGGACAGGCAAAGGTAAAATCAAGGTGAGGGCAACCACAGAAATCGAAACCATGGCAAATGGTAAAAACAGAATTGTGGTGACAGAGCTTCCTTATATGGTGAATAAGGCAAGATTAATTCAAAATATTGCCGAACTGGTAAAGCTAAAAAAGATTGAAGGCATCACGGAGCTTCGGGATGAATCCTCCAGAGAGGGGATGCGTATTGCTATCGAAATTCGCAAGGATATTAATCCGAATGTTATGTTGAATAAACTGTTTAAGCATACGCAGCTTCAGGATACCTTCGGAGTAAATATGCTGGCATTAGTAAATAATGAGCCAAAGGTATGCAATCTTCTGGAAATGCTGACCTATTATCTGAACCATCAAAAGGAGGTCATTACCAGAAGGACAAAATATGAGCTAAATAAGGCAGAGGAAAGGGCACACATCTTAGAGGGATTGCTGATAGCTCTGGATAATATAGATGAGGTTATAAAGATTATCAGGGGCTCTGCCAATGTAGCAGAAGCGAAGGCAAGCCTGACAGAGCGCTTCGGGTTGTCAGATGCCCAGGCGCAGGCGATTGTGGATATGCGTCTTCGGGCACTTACCGGTTTGGAGAGGGACAAGCTTGAGGCGGAGTATGCGGAGCTGATGAAGCTGATTAAGCGCCTGAAAGAAATTTTGGCGGATGAGAAAATTCTTTTGGGTGTCATCCGGGAGGAGATTTTGGTTATTTCCAATAAATACGGTGATGACAGAAGAACCTCTATCGGAATTGATTATCAGGATTTTTCTGATGAGGATTTGATTCCGAATGAGACAATGATGATTACTATGACAAAACTTGGGTATATTAAACGCATGACCGTGGATAATTTCAAGAGCCAGCACAGAGGCGGCAAGGGCATCAAGGGTATGCAGACCATTGATGATGATTATATTGAGGAAATGTTCATGACGTCTACCCATCACTATATTATGTTCTTTACGAACAAGGGACGGGCTTACAGGTTAAAATGCTACGAGATACCGGAGGCAGGAAGAACTGCCAGAGGTGTTGCGATAGTAAATCTGTTGGAGCTGCAGCCAGAGGAAAAGGTGACGGCGATTATTACTCTGGGCGGTTATGATGCTGGCAAGTATTTGTTTATGACCACAAGGAACGGTATCGTGAAGAAGACGCCGCTGCTGGATTTTTATAATATCAGAAAATCCGGTTTGATTGCCATTACCTTAAAGGATGATGATGAATTGATTGAGGTGAAGGCAACGGATGGCGAGAGGGATATTATGTTAGTGTCAAATCAGGGCATGTGCATCCGGTTCCATGAGAGCGACGTAAGGGCAACCGGACGGGGTTCTATGGGTGTTATTGGAATGAATCTTCAGGGTGATGATTATCTGGTAGGCATGCAGATGGACAGCCAGGGAGAGGATTTGCTTCTCGTATCGGAAAATGGTATGGGCAAGCGCACTTCCATGAATGAATTTTCACCGCAGCACAGAGGCGGCAAGGGACTCCGCTGCTATAAGATTACAGAGAAGACCGGCAATCTTGTAGGCTTTAAGGCGGTGACCTCAGAAAATCAGATTATGTTGATTACTAACGAGGGTATTGTAATTCGTACATCCTGTGAATATATTTCCACGCTGGGAAGGAATACCTCCGGCGTGAAGCTGATGGATTTGGATAGAGATAAGGATATCCATGTGGCGTGCATAACTAAGGTAAAGGGTGTGAAGCTGGAGGATGAAGAAGAAGCCGATAATGAAAAAGACGATTAAGCTGATTGCCTCTGATTTGGATGGCACCCTATTGGATAAGAAACAGCGGATATCACCTGTGAATTTGGATGCTATTAAAAAGGCGCAGGAAAAGGGCGTTCGTTTTATGATATCTACCGGAAGGAATTATGATACGATTGAACCGATGTTTTCGGAGTACGGATTCCGTTGTGCATGTCTGCTGCAAAACGGTGCGGAAATCAGGGACGAGCAGGGACATATCCTTGGCACTGTCAGCATGGACAAGGCAGACGTAATCACATGTACAGAAATACTAGAAGCGCACGGGCTTTGCGCAGAATATATGACAAATCAGGGAGTATATACAATCTATCCCAGGGACAAGGCATTTGCTTTTATGGTGGATAGACTACAGTGCTTAAGACCTGATTTGTCAAGGGCGGAACTGGAAAAAAGAGTGCCGGAATCTATCTTTTTCCAGAAGCTTCACTATGCAGACGGACTCGAGGAGCTGCTTAGGGATGAATATGAGGTTAGAAAAATGATAACCTTCCATGAGGATGCCGAGTTTTGCAGCCGTATTCGGACGGAGTTAGAGGAAAAGGCCGACATATGCGCCTTGTCCTCTTTTCCTACCAATGTGGAGATTAACCACAAGCAGGCGCAGAAGGGAATTGCCTTAAGAAATATTATCGGGAAAATGGGAATTCTGCCGGAGGAGGTAATAGTGTTTGGAGATGGCTTAAATGACTGGACGCTGTTTACAGAGTTTTCCCGGAGCTATGCTCCGGAAAATGCGGTGCCGGAAATCAAGGCGCTGGCAGGCGAGGTGATTGGCTATCATCACGAGGATGCAGTGGGGAAGAAGATATTAGAGCTGTTATCTAATTAATTTTTCAAGTCACTGTCCTGACTACCTGTTTTTTTTAAGAATATATACTGTATATCCTATAGAAACTACACACAGAAAAACACTTACTGCAATATGCCTTTGCATGGTGAGCTGATTTTGATTTAAGAAGCTTAAACTGTTAATTGCACTGTGCGTGATAATACATGGCCACAAGCTTTTGCCTTTGTAAAAAATAATAGTGAAAAGTATGCCAATGGCAACTGCATAACAAATTTGCAGCAGCGTGCTGAACACGTCTCTCCCATTGAGCAGATTAACAATATGGCCAAAGCCAAAGGTGACGCCGGAAATGATAATGGCACGGTTCTCATTCGTCTGACAAATCGCTTTAAATAAGAATCCCCTGAAAATGACTTCCTCTAAAAAGCCGACACACAACATACTCAAAACAAAAAATACGATTTCCAAAAGGGATAAGTTATGGTTAATTCCCCACCAAAGATTTACGGATACTAATAATAAAAGTGGTATAAAATATAAGTATTGTTTTGGTTCCCCTTTTAATTTACAAAGACCATATTTTTCTTCTAAATTATTTTTATGTATCCATAAATACAAAAAAGCGGTCAGGATAATACAGATTAATGCTGTCACCAGCTTCGGAATACCTATGAACGCGGAAATGCTGTCGCCGACACTGAGCAGTACGACATATAATCCAATCCACACGAGTGAAAAATGTAATTCGTTTTTATCATATAGTTTATTCATGGCTGACTCCTTTCGTTGTACATACAATACTGTTATAAACTTTCGTAAGGGAATTGATTAATTGTGCTTCATCATAGACCATTGCATTATTTGCAAATAAACTTGCATAGCCATGCACAAAGATAAATAATGTACGAAAGATTTCTTTTGCCTCATTTTCTGACACATGTAACTCTTGCTGCAGCACATTCATAATCAGTGCTAACTCTTCTGCATTTGTCAAATCCAGCAGATTTGTCCCTTCGAATTCATTTGATTGAAACAGGAAACGGAAAAGATTTGCTTCCTCTCTTGCAAATCGGATGTAATTCATTCCAATCGCAAGCATGGGATTTTCGTAATTATTTTCCATGTTCATGATAAATTCCGAGTGGTATTTGTCCGCTTCTTCATACACTGCTTTTTTAATATCATCAACGGTAGAAAAATAATATAATACAGGCTGTGTAGAACAGCCTAATTGCTCGGAAATACTGCGGGCGGTAATTTTATCGGCTCCCTTTTTACGCGTAATGGAAAAGGCTGCCTTGATTATCATTTCTTTTGTTATTTTTGCTTTTGGTGGCATAGATAACCCCTTTCATTATGGTTGTTATATAACATACATTATAATAAAGAATTTGTCAAGACAATTTAATTTTTATCTTGAAAAAAATAAGGATGCTTTTAAGGCATGATAAAACAAACAAAATAAGTATTAGACATTTTAAAAATAATTTGTAAGATTAAAATTAAAAATAAAACGAAGGTGATTTTTATGAAGAAGAAAATTAGCTGCATAATGCTTTGTCTGCTACTGCTGGCGGGAACTGCATTCTCTGCATATCAGGCGCAGGCGAAATCGAAAATAAAGCTGACGGAGAATAAGAAGACAATGACAATTGGTGATACGACAACCCTTAAGCTGAAAAATGCAGGAAAGGTGAAATGGAGCACCAATAATAAGTCAGTGGTTTCCATTACAAAAAAGAAAAACAACAAGGTGACATTAAAGGCAAAAAAAGCAGGAAAGGCTGTGATTACCGGCACATACAAGAAAAAGGCTTACCGCTGTGTAATTACAGTAAAGAAACAGAGTAAGAACAAAACAAAGGAGGAACAGAATGTGCAGGCAGATACAATAAACGTACAAATAGGAGATACTGTTTTAAAAGCAAGTCTCAGTGATAATTCTTCTGCAAAGGCTTTTAAGGAGCTGTTGTCGGAGGGGCCTCTGACAGTAGAAATGTCAGATTACGGTAATTTTGAAAAGGTGGGGGCGATTGGGAAAAAGCTGCCCCGCAATGACGAGTATATCACTACGGAGCCGGGAGATATTATTTTATATCAGGGGGACAGCATTACGATTTATTATGATAAAAATTCATGGAATTTTACAAGGCTCGGTAAAATAACCGGGGTAGATGGAAAACAACTGAAAAAGATACTGGGTGACGGTGATGTGACAGTTACGTTTTCTCTCTCTACCCCTGCTTCTTAGCAAGCCGGCATAGGCGTTTTGGCGGCTGGAAGAAATCCTTTAAAAAACGTGCACTCTGTATCATTACATTTTTTTGCCATATCATTTCTGATATCCAGGTGGAACACATGTCCCAGTATATGTTCGGCAGTGCCGTAAAAATGATATTCAAAAGGCACGTTCATGATATTTAACTGCTCGGAGAGAAAGCCTGCCTGTTCCTTTAAAAAATCACCGGAGCAGGTCATGAGAAATGTCTGTGGAAAACGTCCGGTTACATATCTGTCCAAGGAAATGCGCATAAGCTCCTCATCCGTTCCCCGGTTTGGGAGCAAATCTGCCATCAGCCCCTTTGTCTGGGCGTCCAGCTGGTCAGCTTTGTCGAAGTGATACTGCCCGCAGTTTAAGCAGAGAGCCGTAAAGGTAAAACCCTTCGGCACAGTAAAATCATATTCGGCAGCATAATCCGGGTTTGTGCAGACCGCCGCATATAATCCCAGAATATGTGCGCCGGCGGAATCCCCCACTCCAAAAATGTAATCTAAATCAAAGCCGTAATCGTCACCATGGACAAGCACCCACTGAACCACCAGATTTGTATCCTCTAAGGAGCTTGGAAACTTAAAGTCCGGCGCCAGTCGGTATGTAAAATTCACAACGGCAAAACCCCGTGTGGCCAAATTCATACAATAATATTGATATAGCTCCTTATCGCCGTATACCCAGCCGCCACCGTGAACGCTGATGATGACAGGAAGCTTTTGTCCCTCTGAGCGCTGTGGGCGGTAAACATCTAACATTTGCCATTTGGTGTCAGTACCATAACAAATATTATCATAGCGGATAATATCCGTAGGGGTTGTAAGCCCCATATCTCTTTTCATATCTGCTTTGGAAAAAGCGGTGCGCAATGCATCGGTTGCAGTTGACATGGCATGTCCCTCCTTAAATTCTTTCATCCAGCATATCATATTTCCTTTTCGATATCTATATAAATTCAAAGAACCATACATATTCTTTATTGTCAACAACCGGCAATTCATTTATAATAAATCTGTATAGTATCGGTATTATATAAATATCAACACAGTAACCAGACATGTTGTCTGAATAAATACAAGCGATTGCGAAACGCGTATTTAAATACAGTTTGATTGCACAATACATCAATGTGTAAATATGCGTTTCGCAAATGCTTATAAATAATATTTAAAGAGGTGGTTTTCATGAGTATTCGTATTGGTATTATGGGCTATGGGAATCTGGGACGAGGCGTAGAATGTGCCGTAAAGCAGAATCCTGATATGGAGGTTGTGGCTGTATTTACGCGGCGTGACCCAAAAGCGCTTTCTATTTTGACAGAGGGGGCCGAGGTCTGTCATGTAGATGAGGCGGAGGCATGGAAGGACAAAATTGATGTTATGATTCTCTGCGGCGGCAGCGCTACAGACCTTCCGAAACAGACCCCGAAGTATGCGAAATTATTTAATGTGGTTGATAGCTTTGACACCCATGCAAAGATTCCAGAGCATTTTGCAAATGTGGATAAAGCGGCAAAGGAGAGTGGAAAGCTTGGCATTATCTCTGTGGGCTGGGATCCGGGCATGTTTTCTTTAAACCGTATGTACGCAAACGCCATTTTGCCGGAGGGCAGGGACTATACCTTCTGGGGCAAGGGTGTGAGCCAGGGACATTCCGATGCCATCCGCCGCATTGAGGGCGTAAAAAATGCAAAGCAGTACACGATACCGGTGGAGAGCGCTTTAGAAGCAGTGAGGGGCGGGGAGAATCCAGAGCTTACCACGAGGCAGAAGCATTTGCGGGAATGCTTTGTTGTTTTAGAGGAGGGCGCAGATCCGGCCAGGATTGAAAATGAAATTAAAACCATGCCGAATTATTTTGCGGATTATGATACGACAGTTCATTTTATCAGTGAGGAGGAGCTGCTTCGGGAGCACAGTGGGATTCCTCATGGCGGTTTCGTGATTCGTTCCGGAAAGACCGGCTGGAACCAGGAGAATAACAATGTAATTGAATACAGCTTGAAGCTGGACTCCAATCCGGAATTTACCGCCTGTGTTATTGCGGCATATGCCAGGGCTGCCTATAAGCTGTCTTTAGAGGGGCAGTCGGGCTGCAGGACAGTGCTTGATATTGCACCGGCATATTTAAGTGCAAAAAGCAATGATGAACTCCGCCGGGAGCTGTTATAGCAAAAGCAGCTACATTCCATTGGTGGTATAGGGTAAGATATAATATGAAGGTTATGATTGGTGGTCGGCTCCTACGGAGCATCCGACATTTAGATACAGGAGAATATGATGAGAACAATCCATACAGATGAGATTATAAAGAATATTAAGGAAATGTGTATCGAAGCAAACCTGAAGCTGACCGATGATGTGTCGGCGCAGATTTACCGGGCGCGGGATGAAGAGGATGCGCCTTTGGGCAAACAGATTCTGGGGCAGCTCTGTGAAAATATGGATATTGCCAGGGAGAATCAGATTCCTATTTGCCAGGATACCGGTATGGCAGTCATTTTTCTGGAGCTGGGGCAGGATGCGCACATAGAAGGAATATCCCTGACGGATGCGGTAAATGAAGGTGTACGGCAAGGCTATCAGGAAGGGTATCTGAGAAAATCCGTGGTAGCTGACCCGCTGCTTCGGGAGAATACAAAGGACAATACGCCGGCAATTATTCACTGTGAGATTGTGGACGGCGACAGATTGGATATCACGGTGGCGCCGAAGGGCTTCGGAAGTGAGAATATGAGCAGGATATTCATGCTAAAGCCGGCGGACGGTGTGGAGGGAGTGAAGGCATCTGTTTTACAGGCGGTAAAGGATGCAGGGCCGAATGCCTGTCCACCTATGGTAGTGGGCGTCGGGCTCGGCGGCGATTTTGAGAAGGCGGCTCTTTTGGCGAAAAAGGCATTGACCAGAGACTTTCATACCCCGTCCGACAAGCCCCACATCAGAAAGCTGGAGCAGGAGCTTCTGGAATTGATTAATGGAACCGGTATCGGGCCGGGAGGCTTTGGCGGTAAAACTACTGCCCTAAAGGTAAATATTGAGACGTATCCGACGCATATTGCGGGCATGCCGCTGGCAGTCAACATTTGCTGCCATGTGAACCGCCATGCACACAGGGTAATATAGAATTCAAGCTCCTACGCGGTGATCGGCTCAGGAGGGAGAACCAATATGGGAAAAAGCAGCGGTACATTAGAAGGGGTGAGGTAGTATGCAGGAAATAAAATGCCCGAATTGCGGAGAGGTTTTTGCAGTGGATGAATCCGGCTATGCACAGATTGTTAAGCAGGTCAGGGATAAGGAATTTAAGGAAGAGCTGAAGCGGCGTGAAAAAGAATTTGAGGAAAAACAAAAAAGTGATTTGAAGCTGGTGCAGATGGAGCAGAAGGAAAGGTTTGATAAGGAGCTCTTGTCAAAGGAGGGTGAAATATCCGAGCGGGAAAAGGAGATTGCCAGGCTCAAGGCACAGCTTGCGAATAGTGAAAACGAAAAGAGGCTGGCATTATCAGAGGCCGTGAGTGAAAAGGAAAAGGAACGGGAGGCTGCATTAGGGAAGAAAAATGAGGAGCTTGCAGAGAAAAGCCGGGCTATTGAGGAACTCAAGGCAAAGCTCGCAGGCAGCGAAATGGAGAAAAAGCTCGCGGTTTCCGAAGCTATGCAGGGCAGAGATAAAGAGCTTTCAGAAAAAATTACAGAGATTGCGGAACTGAAAGGGCAATTGTCAAGTAAAGCAACGGAGAGCGAGTTAAAGGAAAAAGCACTGCAAAAGCAATATGAGGATAAGCTGAAGGCAAAGGATGAACAAATTGCGTACTACA